>NZ_JBFUIU010001449.1:0-1349 GCF_056401695.1 Variovorax sp. P4_D9 | reverse complement strand
GCGCCGGACCCCATGAAAGAGAGCTACTTGAGAGGGAGTCACATCGACCTGGAGCAGCGCCTATGGCGCAGCGGTTCTTGCCTAGTAGCCCACCTCGGATGCCGAGCGCTCCCTGCACTGAGATCCGCGTGATGATTTCGTGCCAATCAGATTCATCGTTTCAGCCATTCGCTCTCGCGGATGTACCGTCTAAACTGCCAAGTGCTGAGCACTTCACCTAACTTTTATCCCCAATGTCCGAGATTGACTTCGCCGCGCAGACAGCCGCGGTTCGTGGTGTTCTTTCCACCCACGGAATTCGTCGTGCGTTGGCGCTTCTCAATGACCGGACGCAGTATCGATACACGGCCATCTACAAGTTGAACGGTGGTGCGTTGCGCGCAGAGCACGTCTTCGATCGCTTCTCCGAATACCGCACATGGCTGAAAGCAGTTCCCCTGGACAAGAGCTTTTGCCAACACGCGATCGAGCAGGGCGAATTCACGACCAGCCATGTTTCCAAAGACAAGTCCTTGATGAGCTACCGCCCTTATGTCGGCCTTGTCGAGTCGTACTACGGGCGGCTGCTGACACGCGATTCCGGGACGCCCTATGGCACGTTCATCCATTTCGATCTGGAGCCTCGCAGCATCGACGTGCAGGAGGTCTCGTTTCTGCAGCAGGTCACTCCGATGTTTCTCGACTACCTCGAGTGAATTGCGAGCCCCCGGGGGCCATAGGCGACCGGGCTACCTCACCGAAGAGTTCCGGGCGCTCAGCCTTCGAGACAGAATCAGGTGGCGCTGTCGACCGCGAAGTTGCGAGAGTTTTCGGGGAGCGGCTCCGAAATTGGCTCGAACGCGATGAACTCACTGGTCAGCACAAGTTGAGTTTCCGGGTGAGTTCTGCACTCACCTTTGAGATTCCCTCTGCGGTGGATTCCGGCGCCATTCGCAGACAAGCCACAATCCACGCCCATGAAAACTTCATGCCACTTTTCGTTGTCTCTGGCGCTACTGGTCGCCGCATCCGCTGTCCCCGCCCATGCCGCAAAGCAGGCCGCGCTGCGATCGCCGGCGCCGCACGTGCTCTGCGACCGCTACGTGTGCGCGAACGACAAGGGCATTTCTCGCGAGCTCACCCAAAAGTACCTCGGCAAGAAGGCGGCGACCAGGCTAGCCTCACAGGGTGACTTCGACCGGACCGAGTTCACCTTCGCCAACGGCGTGTTCTGCGACATCAAGGAGCGCCTGTGCCGCGAGGATCGGTACTACGGCGCCGATGGCCAACGTAGCGCAGCCGTGAACAAGAGGTACACCGAACTGCTGTTTGGAAATCGTCCCTAAACGATGGGCGTCCCGCTCTAGAGC
>NZ_JBFUIU010001448.1:0-1350 GCF_056401695.1 Variovorax sp. P4_D9 | reverse complement strand
TGGTGAGGTAGACGCTTGCTTGACCTTGCCCCCGAAAAACGTATCCCTTGCTGAGAGTTTCAATGCAAGCAAGGAGAGTCGAAATGACGAAGACGGCAAGRGCGCGCTACACGCTGGAGTTCAAGCAGGAGGCGGTGCGGCTGGTCGAGGGCGGCCAGAGCATCGCGGCGGCGGCGCGCACATTGGGCGTGGTTGAGCAACATTGTTCAATTGGGTCAAGGCGCAGCGCCAAGGCAAGCTCATAGGTGCTGAAGGCAAGGCCGTAAACGCCGAGCAAATGGAGATCAGCCGGCTTCGCGCCGAGCTGGCACGCGTGTAGATGGAGCGCGACATATTGGAAAACCGCCCACGCGGCTCGCCGCGGCCCCTCTGGATAGAAAAACGCAACGGTCCTAGACTGCGAGCGCGTCGGACAGAGGCCGCTCGCTTTTTGGAGGCGTTCGCCCCCGTCGGAAAACATGACCCAGGGGAAGCTGCGGACCCAGCTGTGGTGGCACCTTGCGTGACCCGTTTAGGAAATTGATCTGATCCGAGTCCCCGTCCGGCATCTTCGTCTTGCTTGTTGGCATACATGTTCCTTGTCGTCATGCTATGCCTCGAACACAAAATTTATGACAGGCTCCGGGAACCCGCATGGATGCTGGGATTCCAGGCAAAGCGCACCGATTTGCGCGAAAAGTACTACCCCTTGATTCGATGCGGGGCCGCTCCGATGCAAAGGTTACGCCGGCAGGCGCGATTTCAAATGGTCGATGAGAGGCTTGAAGGCGTCGGTGTATGAGGCGCTGACGCAACTCTTCACGCTTGCCCCCTGCCTAGCGGCGCAAGGCCCGGAATGGGCGGTCACGTTGCTCCGGAATACCAATTCAGAGGCTACCCATTGGCAGTGCGCACGGACAACGGCCCGGAGTTCACCAGTCGCACCTTCATGGGCTGGACACAGGCCCACGGCATCCGTCACATCCTGTCGGGCCGGGACCGCCCATGCAGAACGGCTACGTCGAGAGCTTCAACGGCAAGTTCAGGGACGAGTGCCTCAACGAACAGTGGTTCGAGACGCCGCAGCAAGCCAGATCGGCCATCACTCTCTGGCCCCCGCCCATGACCGCGATGATGAACAGCAGGACATCCAGGCGACTAGATGCCGATCCACGCCGGCGTCTGGATCACGCCGAGGGCCGAGAGATGGAAGGTGAATGCAGCGCCCGACAGCACCAGCAGCAATCCAATGAAGAAGTAGTTGCGACGGTTGCGTGCAGTCATGAGAGGGATGGCCAGCGCCACCGCGCACGCCAGCGGAAACGCCGCGTTGACGACGGCGGCCGTCCAGGCGATGGGCGTGAGAACGAG
>NZ_JBFUIU010001447.1:0-1355 GCF_056401695.1 Variovorax sp. P4_D9 | reverse complement strand
GCCCAGACTCATCGCCACCATGACCGGCCCAAAGACCAGGTACATCTCTGTCACAGAACGGCCAAGCAGCGTCACCAGAAATTGCGCACCCCCTGCCACATAGATGAAAAAGGCAACCCAGTTCAGCCCATGGACGAGCGACACGCGCATGAACTGCGCCGAGCCGATCACGGTGCGGTAGCCGCGCACGATGTTGCGAGCATTCAAGGACTGACGGCGCTCTTGCGGCAACGACTCAGGCAACTTGCGCGCGTACACAATCAACGTCAGGGCGCCGACCACACCGAGAAAAGCGAACACCGCGCGCCACCCCCAGAGTACGGTGAGCCAGCCCGCCAATACCGGCAAGACGATCGGCCCTGCGGCCTGGATCAAGCTGGTGCGGGCGATCATTGCTTGTGCGATTTCGCCGCTGTACAGGTCGCGGATGATGGCGCGCCCCAGGATCAGCCCCGAACCTGCCGCCAATCCCTGCACGATGCGCAACGCCCACAGGTGCTCGATGCGAGTTACCAACAAGCACGCGAAGGATGTCACGGCGAGCACGCCAAGGGATCCGAGGAACACCACGCGGCGGCCGAACGCATCGGCCAGCACCCCGTGCCAAAGGGCCATGAAGGCGCTGGCCAGCAAGGACAGGGACAACACCTGCTGCGCCTGCGATGCGGACGCACCCAGATCCTTTTGCAGGGCAGGCAACATGGGAATCAGCATGTCATTCCACAGGGACGTGAGCACGCCCATGACCCCCAGCAGCAGCAGCATGTGGAGGGACTTGGAGGTAGTCGGCGTGGTAGCGCCGTCAAGCGTCGTGGTGGCGGTGGTCATGGCGTCGTTTCGAAAAGTCGAAACTCCATTGTTCTGAATTCGGTGATACCTCGGTTGACCAGCGAGGACAGGCATTTAACCTTGTGGGACACCCCGGTACTAACCCCGGGCTTTGCACGCTGGGTTGAAAGAACGCGGTGGCCGCCGCGGGACCTGCTCGCAGGCCGCGGCGACGCAGACCAACCAGATGGTGAGCAATGCGCGCCAGACCTGGCTAGGCGCCGAGCTGCTACTTGATGATGGGCTCCGATCCGAAGTTTGGGGCCCTGAAGATCGAGCAGCACGCCAACAAGTCTGCCGGTATCGCGCTCGATGTCCCGGATGATGTCGAGGCGGCTTTTGTGGTCTTCGTGAGTTCCATGGTTGAAATTCAGGCGGAACACGTCGGCCCCGGCATCAAAAAGGGCTTTGATGGTTTCGCGGTCGGCACTGGCCGGCCCGAGCGTCGCGACGATCTTTGCTTGCTTGCTGCGTCTCATTGCTGATTTCTCCTGATAGCGCATTCGGCGGCCGCGGCAGACCTGCTC
>NZ_JBFUIU010001446.1:0-1356 GCF_056401695.1 Variovorax sp. P4_D9 | reverse complement strand
CTTTGCCATCACGCGACTCCTTCAGATACGGTTGCAGCGGGCTTTACCGGGGCGGCGTTCGCGCCCTCTTCGACCTGGCTGTCCCAGACCTCGCGAATCGACCCTTCCACATACTCCACGAAGGTGTYGTACGCATCGCGCGCTCGTTTGAACGTTCGTGCATTGCCGTCATACCGTGCGACGTCATAAACGGTCCCGAACTCGGCGCTCGACGACGACGCGACGGCTGTCTTCGGGATTTCAACCGGCAAGACTTTCTCGGCATATGTCTGTCCGATCCACTGCCGCACAACATTGCTGGCCGAATCTGAAGAGTCGACTCGCGCTAACAGGATGTGCATGAAGGAGAACTTCTTGTCGTACCCACGCTGCGCTTTGAACCCGGATGCGAGATCGGAGAAGAGCGTCCAGAACTGGGCGGCCGAAGCAAAGTCCAGTGGGTTCGGCGGCAGCGGCATGATGATGCCGTCAGAAGCCATGAACGCAGCGATGGTCATGTACGAGAGAGCAGGGGGCGTGTCGATGATGATCACGTCGTACTCTGATCGAACATCGTCGATGGCCAAGTCGAGCACGCTCCAGAACTGGAACTCGGGATCTTGCGCCTGACGGGCGGGGAGGGCGAACTCCGCTCCAAACAGCAGTGGTGCCGCAGCCACGATGTCGATCCCGTCCCAGTAGGTCGGCCTGATTGCGTACCGGATGCTCGACTCGGTACCCATGGCGAGAGACAGCACGGTCTGCTCCTCCTCGACTTCGGTGTCGGGTAGGATGCCAAAAAGGGTCGTAGCGGAGCCCTGAGGGTCCACGTCGATCATTAAGACGCGGTGACCGCGCAGCGACAGGCCCTGAGCCAGCGTCACCGCGGTTGTCGTCTTCGTCACGCCTCCCTTGAAGTTGCCGACACTGATCGTGACTGCCTCGGCACCAGGCTGACGGCGCTGCTCCTTGCGATACTCCATGATCCACTCGCGGCTCTCCGCGAGGGTGAACTCGCGACGACTGCCCGCCGAGTTCAGGTTGCCTTGCGGCAGTCCGCCCCTAGACATACGATGGCTGATCGAACCCTTCTCGGTGCCGCACAAGGCAGCCAGCTGGCTCAGGTTAAACACTGGGGCGCTCTTGCGAGCAGTCGGGGCCAACATGGCCGACCGGATCTGCCCCATCATCGCGGTGGCGCGCTCGGCCTGTGCAGTGATGTCCTCTATGGACACCGACTGCAGCCGCTTGTGTAGTTTCAGCTTCGTCAACGCAACTCTCCTTGGAATACGTTCTGGCGCGTCTTAACGCAAAATCAAAATAACCCGCGCATTGTGTCAACGCGCGCGCGTTTTGGAAAGCTAAACCCTGCAAAGC
>NZ_JBFUIU010001445.1:0-1359 GCF_056401695.1 Variovorax sp. P4_D9 | reverse complement strand
GGTTCACGGGTACCTCAATGGCACCGGCATGGGCCTGTCTGCATCGGCGACCCTGGCCGCCCTCGGATTGGCCGCCGCAGTGTTCGTACTGGTCGTCCTGTTCGCCGCGCTTGTCGTTGCTCCATGGGCGCGGATCGCCGTGCGTGTGGGCGGCAGCTGGATCGCCGCGAGCGGCGTCTTGATGATTGGCTGGTCAATTCGCGGGCTTTGACCAAATACTCTTCAGAACGACGGCAGTCGAGCATGGCGAGAACCAAGGCGGTCCTGGGCAGCGGAGCCAGGCTGGCTGACTTTCTGAGCGCCAGCCTGCTTTCGCGGTGGTGCCGGCCGAGGTGGTCAACGCTGTGCTGGGCGCCCATGGCTGCAACTCGCAGCGCGTGCGCAGCTTTCCAGCAGTGGCGGGGGCGTACTACTGCATGGCCCTGAGCTTGCACCCTGATCGTTATTCGCCTACGACCACGTACGTGGCGGCAGCCTGTCATTCTTTGCGGTTATCTCCGATCCGAGCGCCGCGACGCACAGCGGCACGCAGTCTGCGCGCGCTGACCGGCCGCTCCAGGAAGCCCGTCGCCTCCAAGCGCGCGATGTCCACGGCCGTGTGAAATGCGCTGTGCGGACCCAGGACGATCACGGGCGGTGCCACACCCCGGCGCCTTAACTCGCGCACCAGCCTCAGCGTCGCGGCCTCGTCGACATCTGCCGACGCAATGAGGCGAATGGCTCGAATCATCGGGCGGTTGGGCGAGAAAGGCCTTGCCGTCGTCCACGAACACGACCGCATCGGTGACCCGTGCGAGCGCCGATTCGATCCAAGCGCGCTCATCCTCCTTGAACCCGACGACGTAGACGGTTGTGAACATGGCTTCGGCGTCTCCCGAGGCAGTAAAGGTTCCGGATCTCAGCAGCGGCTGGCGTCCGTGGCGATCGCCCGCGGCCGTTCACCTGCCCCGAACCGGTCACCAATTGTGAGGCCATCTGCACGATGCGACCATCCCGGCGACCACGGAGCACCACGTCCGTAGGCGCGCAACGCGACGACGTGTGCGCCCGGCACGGCGCGCAGCGACGCGTGAGAAGCGGCATTTTTGGCGGCGCCCTTACCGTCACTCAGTGCACTGAAAACGAGTGCACCCCAACCAGCCCTTCCATGGCTCTCCGCAGAGGGCACGCGACCCTTTCAGGAAAGTTCGGGTAGACGGTCGGAGGATTCCCCAGAAGACGATCTTCTTTGCGGATTCATTGAGAAAACGCATCCCCCGCGTCGCCGTGCTCGGGCAACATGGCCCGCAAACCATCAAGGGCAAAGCGCGAGGTGCAGAGGTGAAAGTGCGCTGCTGGTCGACGATTCCGTGGCAATAC
>NZ_JBFUIU010001444.1:0-1360 GCF_056401695.1 Variovorax sp. P4_D9 | reverse complement strand
TCTCTACGATGATCCCTTCGTCGAGGACCAGCCCCTCGCGCGGTTCGGTTTCATATGCGATGAGACCAACATCGGCCGTCATGTAGCACTGATAGGCGTCGACGCCGCGGTCTCGCAGCCAATTGCGCGCAACGCTAGGGAATGCCTCGCCCGAAACCAGCCCCTTTGTGAATGACAGCTGATCAAGCCCATTTGACGCGGCGCGCTCGAGCAGCAGCTTGAGGAAACTCGGCGTCCCGACGTAGCAAGACGGCTGCAGATCAATCACCGCGCGCAATTGAAGATCCGAATTGCCGGTGCCACCGGGGAAGACTGCGCAACCGAGCGTCAACGCGGCGGTCTCCATGATCGCGCCAGCTGGGGTCATGTGGTAGCTGAAGCTGTTGTGTACAAGCTCACCGGATTGAAAGCCCGCCGCAAACATGGCCCTCGCGCAACGCTCGAAGTCACCCCCAAAGCCCTCCGGCTCGTAAAGAGGTCCTGGCGATTGGAATACCCTTCGGATGCCAGAGCGAAGCTTTGCGTCATGCCATCCCACCGCTGAGAATCCGGCGAATGGGTCGCTCGCAGCTCGGCGAAGTTGGCGCTCTGTAAAATCTTCGTGCTTGCGCACCACGGGAAGCGTCGACAGCGCGGCGCGGCTCGTCACCGACTCTGCCCGTACATCTCGGAGGATCTCCGCCATCGCTGGCGCATTCGTCTTTGCATTGGCGATCTGTCGCGGCAGCGCCGCCAAGAGGGCCCGTTCTCGCTCGGAGGGCGAGCGCACCTCCAGGGCGTCGAAGTGTTTCGCGACTTCGTGCCGGGCGCGCGAGCGCTTCGCCGCAGCTGCCATGTGCTGATCTGTTGCACTCACGTAAGCCATCTCTTTCTGCGCTTGTAGCTCTTTACATCCCGAAAGCTTTTCCGGTCGCCGCCGCCGACGCCCAGGTAGAACTCTTTCACGTCCTCGTTCTCGCGCAGGCTGGCGGCGGGACCATCCATCACGATGCGGCCGCTCTCCAAGATGTAGCCATAGTCCGCGAAACGGAGCGCCATATTGGTGTTCTGCTCGGCCAGCAGGAAGGTGACGCGTTCCTTTTCGTTGAGGTCCTTGACGATCGCGAAGACCTCCTCCACGATTTGCGGAGCGAGCCCCATTGATGGCTCGTCCAACAGCACCATCGTCGGATTGGCCATCAGCGCCCGACCGATTGCGCACATCTGTTGCTCGCCGCCGGACGTGTAGGCGGCTTGCGAGGAACGCCTCGTTTTCAGGCGCGGAAAGTACGCGTATACCTTCTCCAGCGTCTCGGCCACTGCGGCTTTGCCGTCGGTGCGCGTGTAGGCACCCGTCATGAGGTTATCCTCGATCGTCAAG
>NZ_JBFUIU010001443.1:0-1362 GCF_056401695.1 Variovorax sp. P4_D9 | reverse complement strand
CCGTTCTCGTGCTGGGCGCGGCCGGCGGCGTCGGCACTGCAGCCATCCAGATTGCCAAGGCCGCAGGGGCCCGGGTCATTGCGGCGGCGTCGACGGACGAGAAATGCGAGCTTTGCAAGTCCATTGGCGCCGATGCCACGATCAACTACACCACGCACACGCTGCCCAATGGCTTTCGCGATGCAGTCAAGGCGGCAACCGATGGCAAGGGCCCGGACGTCATTTACGATCCGGTCGGCGGTGAATTCGCCGAACCTGCATTCCGTTCCATCGCCTGGCGCGGCCGTTATCTGGTCGTTGGTTTCGCCGCCGGTCCGATTCCGTCGCTGCCCTTGAATTTGACGCTGCTCAAGGGGGCATCGCTGGTCGGCGTGTTCTGGGGCGATTTCGCAAGGCGCGAACCCAAGGCCAACGCGCAAATGATGGCCGAATTGGCCAAGTGGTACGGCGAGGGCAAGATCAAGCCCGTGATCGACCGGACCCTGCCGATGTCGGAACTCCGTGCCGCCTATGCCCGCATGGGCTCGCGGGGTGTCATGGGGAAGCTCGTGCTGGTGAATTGARCTCGAGGCATGTTGCTCGCCCCCAGGTTGCCCGGCAGTTCCTGTCCGGGCGCCCGCCCCCTGCCGGGGCAACACCGGCGGGCTGGCAAAGCCAGATCCGCGGTGTTTCACCAAGGGGCCTGGCTGCGCCGGCTCTGGATGCAAAAAAGCCCGCGGATGCGGGCTTTTTTGTGGGTGGTGGGGCCTGCGGGCTTACTTGATCTCGAAATCGGACAAGGACTTGCCGGCGGAGAGGGCTTCGGTGATCCAGCGCGGCTTGCGGCCACGACCACCGGACCAGGTTTCACCCGTGGGGCTGCGATATTTGGCGGCGCTCTTGGGTGCCGGCACGCCCCCGCTGCGCTTGCCGCCGCGAACGCCGAGCTTGAGATCGCTGGCGGTCAGACCGTATTCAGCAATCTTCTTGCGGACTTCTTCGATGACGCCAGCCCGCTCCTGATTCCGCAGATCCTCCGCTTGCTTTCGCAATTGCGCGATCTGCTCATCGTGCTTCTTGATCTGGGAATTGATGTCGGCAAGGGTTGAAGCCATCTGTGCTTATCCTCTAATTGGAAAGCCAAAATTCTAATTCAGATCCCAATTGCCGCAAGCAAGCCCCGCACAAAAAACGCTCGGTATTCACCCCGTGGCGCTACTTCAATGGAAGGACCGTGAAGGAAGGGAGACCGGTCCGATGGGCGATACGGCCGACTCGCCACGCCCACAAAGTAAAACAGGCACCGAAGTGCCTGTTTTACTGACGAAAGACTTTGGGGTGGCTGATGGGACTCGAACCCACGACGACCAGAATCACAATCTG
>NZ_JBFUIU010001442.1:0-1364 GCF_056401695.1 Variovorax sp. P4_D9 | reverse complement strand
ACGCAGCCATGCCTGGTTCCGTCACGTAGGTGTTGCCGCCGATCACGCCGGCCAGGGCGGCCAGCGCGGCGCCGCCACCAAACACCAGCATGAAGACGCGTGGCACGTTGTGACCGAGCGCTTCGACCATTTCCGGGTGCTTGAGCGCGGCCTGGATGACCAGCCCGATGCGCGTGCGCGTCAGCAGCAGCCACACCGACACGAGCATCAGTAAGGCGATGAGCATGATGAAGGACCTGGACTTGGGAAACTGGGTGCCGTAGATGGTGAACAGCGGCCCTTCGAGCGCCGGCGGCAGGGCATAGGGGACGACCGATCGGCCCCAGACCAGTTGCACCACTTCGAGGATCAGGTAGGAAAGACCGAAGGTCACGAGCAGTTCCGGCACATGCCCGAACTTGTGGACGCGCCGCAGGCTGTAGCGCTCAAACCCGGCGCCCAGCGCGAAGACGAGCAGAGGCGCAATGACCAGGGCCGGCCAGAAGCCGATGACGCTCGAGATCGAGTAGGCGAAATAGGCGCCCAGCATGTAGAAGCTGGTGTGCGCAAAATTGAGCACGCCCATCATGCTGAAGATCAGCGTGAGGCCCGAGCTCAGCATGAACAGCAGCAGCCCGTAGCTGAGCCCGTTCAGCAGGGAGATGGTGAAAAATTCCATGAGGTCTGGGTGGTGGTCTAGCGCCTCGCCGGACGCCGGAAAGAACGACGCCGGGAGAGACTGCAATCACCTCCCGGCGTGTGGTTTCGGGAATCCGTCCTAGGAGGACGCTGCGCCCGGGCGCTTCATCTGGCAGGACGTCGGGGTGCTGGCGATGTAGGGCTCGAGGTACTTCACGGGTGCAAAGGTGTAGCCGGTCTTTTCCACGCTGTACTTGTTCTTTGCATCGACCTTCTGCCACTTGGAGATCCAGAGCCCCTGCTGCAACTGGTGGTCGGTCTTGCGCATTTCGCTCTCACCGTTGAAGCCCTTGAATTTCAGGCCTTCCATGGCCGCAGCCACCTTGACCGGGTCGGTGGATTTCGCCTTGGCCATCGCGTTGCTCATCATCACCAGCGCGTTGTAGACCGAGAAGGTGTAGAGGTCGTCGTTGAACTTCTGCTGGAACTCGTTCGTCAGGGTGCCCAGGCGACCCGGGTAGTTGGAGTGGTTGTAGGCGATCTGGTAGACCTCGAGCTCCCCACCCGACGCCAGCGCCGTCGGGGTGCCCGAGACCCCGGCATAGTAGGCGTACACCGGCACCTTGAGACCGGCGTCGTTCAGGGCCTTGATCAGCAGGGTCATGTCCTGGCCCCAGTTGCCAGTGACGATCGTGTCGGCGCCCGACTGCTTGATCTTGGCCACGTACGGTGCGAAGTCCTTGACC
>NZ_JBFUIU010001441.1:0-1365 GCF_056401695.1 Variovorax sp. P4_D9 | reverse complement strand
GTCGTGGATCGTCCGGAAGGGCTTTTGTAGCTTTTGTAGCGTCCCTATTGGCGCTTGCGCCGATTTTGTAGCCTCCCGCTGCTTGGGCCTGGCCCCATGCCTCGGGCTCTCGTTTCGCTAAAAGCCTCCAGTCCCTGCCACCGCGGGCCCGTTCTTCCTCTTGTCGAATGCTTCGGCGTTGTACGTCGTCGCCAAGATCTTCGGATCGATGCCCTTGCTCTTCTCGACGATTGTGTCAGCGGTCTCCTCCGCTTTGGCGCGGTACTCGAGCCACGCCCTGTGCTCCTCGTCGAGGTAGTCAACTCGTTTGCCCAATGGGTTCGCCAGATGCCGTTTCACGTAGTAGATCAACAGGTGCGCATTCACAAACGAACTCTTCACCTTGTCTGACCAGATCGCACCGGCCTCGGCTCGCTTGTCCTCTGGCAATGCGCGACTTGCTTCGAGGTGATCGTCCAGGCTTTTGACCTGAACGTTGAGCGAATCGACCGCACTGTGAATGAGCTGAAAGGAGAGGCGCTGCGCCTGGCCCAGGTCAACAAAGACATCCTTGTACGCGACTCCGTAGAAGCCGTGCTGGATGGGCGGAGCCCCCACGCCTGCGATCTGCTGCAAGGCAACCCACTGCAGGCTGCGTTCAAGCGTGATAACCAACCCTTCGGTCTGCCGCCGAATATCCAGCAGTTCATCTTCCAAGCCTGCCGCCATGCGGCGGAGACGCAGGTGTTCGCGCCACCATGTGGTCAGTGTGCCGAGCACCCAACCAACGACGGTTCCCGCAAGAGCCACCACCGCTTTGTTGTCCATGTCCATCGTGCTACGGCTTCATGAGGTCGGCAGCGCATGCCACGAAGGCATCAATCATGGCCGTGCTTCTTGTTCGTACCACCTCATCCCCTTGAATCTCCGTTTTCTCGATCGTCAAATCGATAGAGGTGGTCACGTCTTGCTGGCCTGGCATTCGGTTGAAGACGACCACAAACCCGCGTTTCTCAACAATGGATTGAAAGGTCTTCACGAACGAATCGTCTAGACCGCTGACGTAAAGCCCGAACCCTTCGTTTTCGGCTTGCACGGAGACAACTTGGCTGGGGGCGTCGCCGCGCTCCGATCGAACAAACGCCTTGTTGGGCCGTGCGGCTGGTGGCGAATTGAAGTCGTCAAACACCCCGAGCTTTAGCGCGACGCCCATCTTTTCGCCGCGGCCTCTGAGGTAGTAAGAACCCACGAGCTTGATGGGCGCGCCTTTCCTCGTGCTGAAGTCCCTGTTGAGGGCGCTAAATTCGAGTCCGCAAGCCTGAAGCTTGCCGTCAGCGGATTCGCGGTGAGGCACTACGAACACCGTCCCGCGCAGCCTTTCAAAGG
>NZ_JBFUIU010001440.1:0-1365 GCF_056401695.1 Variovorax sp. P4_D9 | reverse complement strand
CTGGTAGAGATCGACAGAAATCATGGTCATTGGCAATACTCGCCGTGCGGTGGTGGAGGAAAAATCATCTTGCCCCGCAACCTCACCCGGCGCAATCAGCGGCCGCCTACATGCCGGGGCACGCACAGACCAACATCCCCAGCCGTAGCGCAGTCAGATAGCGCGCGCGCCTCCGAAGCGCGAGGTCGCTGGGGCGGATCCAGCCGGCTGGTCCAACACGCAGGAGATCTCTCGAAGCTCGGCCATGAAAGGAGGCCGTCCATCATGAAACCCCAAGTACTTCAGCTCGATATCCAGGGAACGCCGCAGGCCTGGATCTCGCAGGAGCAAGCCGCATCGCACTACGCCACTGGCGCCGTTGTCTGGGAAGACGGCGCTGGCCCGCTGGCAACGATGCGCGGGGGCTTCAACGTGGCGCGCGGCGTCCAGTCTCGCATCGACATCTCGCCCATCATTGCCCTGAAGGGCTGCGCGAGGGTGAACCTGTTCGATCACGAGCCATCCTTCAGCCGCCGCAAGCTGTTCGTTCGCGACCGGCATACCTGCGCCTACTGCGCGCAGCACTTCCGCGAGCAGGACCTGACCGTCGAGCACATCCTGCCGGAGAGCCGCGGCGGCGCATGGGATTTCATGAACTGCGTGAGCGCCTGCAAGGCGTGCAACTCGCTGAAGGGAGCCCGCACGCCGGAGGAAGCTGGCATGAAGCTGGTCTACCTGCCCTACAAGCCCAGCCGCTTCGAGGACTTTCTTCTGGCGGGCCGGAATGTGCGGGCCGACGTGCACGAGTGGCTCGCGAGCCGTCTGCCGAAAGGTTCGAGGCTCTGCTGATCCACCAGCAATAAAGAAGGGGCGTTCCTTGCGAGGCACGCCCCTTTTTCATTGGCCGCCCCCGGCTCTCAGCCCCGCGGTCGATCTGCTTCCTGTTCGATCGCCTCGTTCAGCGACTCCAGCAGCAAGCGCTCGTGGGGATCCTCGAACTCCTCGAGAATCTCCTGGCTCCGCGTATGTGTCAGCGCCGCGATCAGGTTCGCCTTGTGGCCTTCATCGATGTGCGCAACGACGCCGCCATGCGGCGGGTATTCGTAAGACGTCCGGGTATTGATGAGGTCGTCCAGGCTGAGCCCCGACACTGCCTCGATCAGCGACGCGTCCGTCGCGTTCGCGCACCCCCAATATCCGTACTGCGCCGTGGTTGCGATCCACTGCTTCTCGTCTCGATCGATTCCGATGGTCTCGGAGATCGCACCGACGAGGGCCTGGCGCTGCTCGTCGGTGAGGAATCGCTCGCGGTCATTGCGCACGCGCTGCACCAGCACGCCGATCGACATGCGCAGGTATTCCGCGTCGCTGCCGGCGGGCGCAAGG
>NZ_JBFUIU010001439.1:0-1366 GCF_056401695.1 Variovorax sp. P4_D9 | reverse complement strand
TGCAGGAACTGCGCACGCTCACGCGCACGTTCGTGCTCGAAAGGAGTGCCCACGCCCAGCGCATCGAGAAGGTCCTGGAGGACGCCAACCTCAAGCTCAGCGTCGTGCTCAGCGACATCCTGGGGCAAGAGCGGGCGGGGCGGTGCTGCAGGCCCTCATCGACGGTCAGCATGACCCTGAGCGCCTGGCCTCTTGCATCACCACCCGCRTCAAGCCCAGTCGCACCGAACTGCTCGAAGCCCTGCGCGGACGCGTCAGCACGCACCACCGCTTCATGCTCAAGCTGCACCTGGGCCACATCGAGGCGCTGGACCGGGCCATTGCCGACATCGAAAAGGGTGGGCCTCGGGCTCGAGCCGTTTTGACAAGCCGCCAAGCTCCTGAGCACCATGCCGGGCCTGAGCGCTGTCAGCGCGCGCGTGATCGTGGCCGAGATCGACATCGACATGTCGCGCTTCCCCACACCCGGGCACCTGCTGTCCTGGGCCTGCATGTGTCCGCGCAACGACGAGAGCGCCGGCAAGCGCCGCAGCACCCGGCTGCGCCGCGGCGGCCAGTGGCTCAAGACCACGCTGGTGCAGGCCGCCTGGTCGGCCGTGAGGGTCAAGGGCGGCTACCTGCAGGCGCAGTTCCACCGCCTGCGTGCGCGCCGCGGTGCCAAGAAGGCCATCATCGCCGTGGTCGCCTCGATGCTCACCGCCGCTTGCACATGCTGCGTGACGGTACCGAATGGCACGACCCGGGCGCCGCCCGCTTCGACCGCGCCGGCGCTCACAAAACCGCCAACCGCCTCATCCGACGGCTTCAGCAAATCGGCTACGCAGTGCAGGTCACTCCAACTTGAGTGAGGACGTTTCCATTTTAGTCGCGCCGGAACCAGTCCCCGCTGCCGATCGCGACGCGACCGGCGATCCGGTCGGGATGGATCTCGTAGACCAGACAGGCCAGCAGCGCGCCGGCCACGCGCACCTGCACCTCCCGCTTGACGTACTCGCCGCTGTCGTCGGGCCTGACCTCTTCCAGCCGGTCGAGCTGCCTCTCGAGCTCCGGCGCGATGCGGTAGATCTCGCCCCGCACCCTGCCCTCGCCGCCCAGCACCGCGCCCGGATAGGCGCCGAGGTCGTAGAGCGTGCCGTCGATCTCGCCATCGGCGATGCGCACCGGCGCGGGCGAGAAGAGGCAGATGTCGTTGCTGCCGCCCGCGCGCAGGGTGCCGTAGACGAAGACATGGCGGGGCGTGGCGGGGCGGGCATCCGGATCGGGCATCATCGAATCAATCCTCTGAACGATCAGTCTATTGAACTCCGCATCCCACRCACCCGGTCGCCTGGTGGCCTACGGCCCCGGTCGCCTGGTGGCCTACGGC
>NZ_JBFUIU010001438.1:0-1372 GCF_056401695.1 Variovorax sp. P4_D9 | reverse complement strand
CCGCTGAGGAGTAGCCCGCGGTTACTCCGCTCTCCGAGTATCGCTTCAAGGCTGCCTCTAACGACTTCCCTGCATCTTCCTCTCAATCACCACAAATCGGAGAATCCCATCATGCCCTATGTCATCACGTTCGTGGACGCTCCCGGTACGGACACGACCAAGAAAGCCGAGGTGCGCCCCACGCATATTGACTACGTGTTGCGCAACCAGAATCGCATCATTGCCAGCGGTGGCCTGTTTCCTGATGACGACGATTTTCCCAACGGCGGCCTGATCATTCTGGATGCTGCCAGCAGAAGCGAGGCAGTCGACTACATCGAGAACGATCCGTTTTTTCTCAATGGCATCTTTGAGAGCTACACGATCCATCGGTGGAAGAAGTTCGTTTTTGACCACCAGCGGGTACCGAGCGACAGCCCATGATCGCATCCCATCGCAGCAATGCGTGGTCTGCTTGCCGATAGCGCCGTGGCTCCCGAACTTCGGCAGTCCAAATCCACCTGGCAAACGCACGAATCCGGCCGATGATGGGATTCAAGACCTTTTCCTCTGCCCCCCGCCTGCTTGCCGGCATCGAGATCATGCACATGATCGAGAAGGGAAAACTGTGCTGCCCCGGCGGCCTGGCATTCTCATATGACAGAACCCAGCAGAGTTGGTAGCCCGTCTTATGAGCCCTTATTTGACGCTGGTCCACCAATGGTGATACTGCCCGCCTTCGATATCAAGTGGAATTTCTTCTCCGATTCGAGGCGTAAGCAGGCGGTAGGGCTTGCCAGCGCTGGCAGCGACAGCGCGCTGGAATGGCTCGTCCCAAGCGTGCCGTGCCAGAGCAAACCGTCCAGCATGCGCAGTCAGCAGCGATCGCGTACGCAGTATCTCGGCGGCCCGAGAAGCCTCCTCAGGGTAAGCGTCTAGCCGCGGCACCTTGATTGCGACGGATCGTTTTAGGATGCTCGTGTCCACTACGTTCTTGGTGGACACGTGCACACTATTTCCAACGAAGCCAGCGCTGGCCGTCGACGCCGGCGCACACATAGCGCCGAGTTCAAGGCGCAGGTCGTGGCGGCATGCAGCTCGCCTGGCGTATCGATCGCTGCGGTGGCGATGGCCCATGGCGTCAACGCGAACCTGGCCCGCCGCTGGGTTCTTGAGGCCGAGCGGCGTGGTGGCGGCGCGCTGGCGAGGGCTGCCAACAGCACTGTGGTCGCCGCCTTCATGCCGGTGCAAATCCCGCCCGCCGAGGCTGAGCCCGCGGCCATTCGCATCGAATTGCACCGGGGCACGACCGCCATCACCGTGAGCTGGCCGTGCGCCGCCGCTGCGGAGTGTGCGGCCTGGATGCGGGAGCTGCTGCGGTGATTCGCATCGA
>NZ_JBFUIU010001437.1:0-1382 GCF_056401695.1 Variovorax sp. P4_D9 | reverse complement strand
GCAGTGTCCGGCACCGGTCAACGCCGCAGCGGCGGAAATGCTGCTGGACGCGATGGGTGATCGGCCCTACCTCGACGTGCTCGCCTCGGCGGTGCGGATGCTCCTGAAGACCGACGGGCACGACCCGGCTCCGGCAACGGCAGAGCGCATGCCAGCGATTTCCTGGCAGCCGCGCGTGGTCTTCAACACCCTAGTGGACCACGCCAGCGATCCCGAGCGCCAGCGGGTGTTCCAGTCGCTAGACTTCCACATCGAACAGGCCCTGCGATTGCTGGAGGAGCTGCCGAAGGCCGCCTCCGCCAGTGCAAATCCGGTCACCTGGACCGTGGAGCATCCCGCCCATCGGCGCGCCATCCCGCACCACCGCTCCTTCCTGCGCGAGCGCGACTTCGACAGGCATCTCGTCGAGCTCACGCACGAGATCACCCATGTCCTAAGCTACCTACCTGGGACACCTCGGGGTGGCCGTGGCCTGCCTGCGCGTGGCGGACTTCGACAACGAGATCGCCATGTGGTCCCGTGCCTTCCCCGATCCGACGCCGGCCGACGAGGTCGAACGGCGGGTCGCGCAGGGTCCGGCACCGCTCCTGCCCGGGGATGCGAKCTTCCTTTCAAGAGCGGATCTCGGGGTCGAACTGGCGGCGAAGGCAAGGGCGCTGCACGACATCTGGTCTCCCTGGCTCGAGGGCTTGGCGGTCTTTGCGGAGACCTCGGCGGACCCCACATCCGACCCGGCGCGGATCAACCCCGTCACCCGCGCCTTGAGGGGCATGCTGGACTTCGCGCTTCCCACCAGAGTCGACGCGGCCGAGCAGCGCCGGCGATACGAGCTCCTGGTCGCGACGCAGGACGTCGCTCAGGCGAACGGGGCTGCGCTTTCCTGATCGCCTCCGCGCACCGGTCCTCGAAGTCCTTCACGAATGCCTTGACCGCTTCGCTGCGATTGAGCACCCGCCGCAGTTCGCGCCGGAATCGGTTGCTGCGAACGGCGTTCCTGGCGGACTACTTCGTCAATGAAGCAGGCCGAGCTGCACACCGGCCTCGTAGGTCGGGTCACCCCGGGCAGCAAAACGCCCTGAAGCGCGCCATCTACACCGGGCGGGTCAGTCTGGCGCAGGTCAAGCGCGTCGACGAGATGCAGGCGGTGGCCGACGCATTGAGCCTGCTGGCCAACATCGTGATGGCGTGGAACACGACGCAGATGCAGGCGGTGCTGGATCGCTGGGCCAATCGGCGCCAGGTCATCCCGCCAGAACTCATCGGGTGGATCGCGCCCAAACGGCTGGAGGGCATCAATCTGCGCGGCGTCTTCCGCTTCCCGATCGAGCGCTACGCCGACCAGCTCCTACCGTCACATGCTGCAGCGAAAACGAGCGCCGTGC
>NZ_JBFUIU010001436.1:0-1383 GCF_056401695.1 Variovorax sp. P4_D9 | reverse complement strand
ATGGAGGCGCAGCGCGCGGCCGCCGTCCGCAGCCGCGCCGCGATGCGCGTGGCGCTGGGACACTACATCGCCAACGGCGTCTCGGTGGCGCTCGGGCTGCTGCTGATCTCCGGCGGCGTCCATCTGGTGCTGGGCACGCTCGCGGCCTCGGCCGCCTCGGTCGGCGTGATCGTCACCGCGCCGCCCGACCTGCCCGCGCCGCGCCGCGGCAAGCTGCTGCAAATGCTGCCGGCGCCGCTGATTGGGCTGCCGCTGTTCTTCCTCGTGCAGCTGCTGCACGCGGCGCCCCTCCAGCTCGGCCTGGTGCTGGTGCCGGCCACCTTCCTGGCCTTCCTAGCGATGGCCTGGGGCAAGCGAGGCATCCCGATCGCGATCGCGGTGATGTTCTCAATGATCTTCTCGATGGCCACGCAGAAGCCCGCCGACATGGCGGAGGCCGTGCAGCGCACGCTGTATTTCGGCCTCGGCGCCGGCCTCTACGTGATCTACGCGGTGCTCGCCAACCTGGCGCTCAATGCCCGCTACCGGGTGCAGGTGATGGCCGACCTGCTGCTGTCGCTGGCGGCGCTGATGCGCACCGAGGCGCGCCAGTTCACGCCGCTCGATGAATCCGGCGATATCCGCGAGGTGCCGGCCTCGCTGCTCGGCCTGCTGCTCGGCCAGCAGGCGGCGCTAGCCGACCAGCTGCAGGCGGCCCGCGACATCGTGCTCGAATCGCCGCGCACCCCACCCCGGCAGCGGCTCGCCGGCATGCTGATGACGGTGCTCGAGCTGCGCGACCTGCTGCTGGCCAGCGAACTCGACCTCGATGCGCTCAAGGCCCACCCGGGCCATGCGGCGGCGCTGGTCGAGATGCGGCGCATCCTCGAAGGCCTGGCCGGTGACACCGCCGCGCTGGCCGACGCCCTGCTGCTCGGGCGCCGGCCAGGGACGGTGCCCGACCGCCGCCACGAACTGACGGCGATCCACCTCGACGAGGAGGCGGCGCCGGCACGCAGCTACACCGGCCCGACGCCGGCGATGCTGGCGCGCGGGCTGGCCAGCCGCATCGGCCACATCAACGACGAGGTGCTGCGGCTGTCGGCCCTGGCCCGCGGCGATCGCGAGCCCGACCTGGCGGTGGTCCGGGCCAGCTGGCAGATGTTCGTCAGCCCGACCGAATGGTCGCTGCGGCCTTTCCTCACGCTCTGGCGCTGGGACGCGCCGCCCCTGCGCCACGCGATCCGCGCCGCGCTGGCGATCGCCGCCGGCTACGGCATCGCGCTCGCCTTGCCCTGGGGCTCGCACGACTACTGGATCCTGCTGACCATCGTGGTGGTGCTGCGCGGCAGCCTGTCGCAAACGCTGGAGCGGCGCAACAGCCGCGTCGCCGGGACCTTGCTG
>NZ_JBFUIU010001435.1:0-1384 GCF_056401695.1 Variovorax sp. P4_D9 | reverse complement strand
GCTCAAGACGTTGCCGGCTGCTCAGGCGGGCCTCGTCGAGTGGGCGACGTTGAAGGGGATGGAGGCACCGGCGGTCAAGGTTCGCGCGGTCCTCTTCTGGTGGCTTGATCACCGGTGCCCGCGCTGCAACGGCACGAAGTACGAGGTGGTGCCCGGCACGAACCGCCAGTCGAGTCGAACCTGTCGACCGTCTCCACAAGGTTGTGGAGGAAGCGGAGAGCGCCAGCTACCTCATGGCCGCGACGGGCGGCTGATTGAGGCGCACATGATCGACTGCCTTCATCGAGCTCGGCAGAAGATCCGCCGCTTCACCTCACAACTGCACGCTGCTAACGAATGATGGCCAAGATGTATCGGAGAGACCGAGTTGACATTTGACACTCCGGCTAGATTTCGGGCGCCAAGCCCAAGGCTTCTCTGGCTACATCCGAGATGAACGCCCGATTGTCGAAGGGCCACTTTCGAGGCGGAATCACGTTCGTGTAGTCGTCAGGCGGCTTCTTTGCAAGGTCGTGCGCTATCAAACTGATGAGGGTGTCGTGTGTCGTTGCCAGCATCCAAGTTGCTCAACAGGGCATACCTGTTGACCAGTTCTGCAAACTGCGGGTATCCGTCAAAGCAAAAGTAAAAGATGAACGCTTGCTCGATCCAAGATATCTGAGCGCCGACAAGACTGGCATAGTGCCATTTCTGCTCATTGCTGAGGTTGGACTGGTCGATCCATCTGACGAGGTGAAATAGTGTCTCAAGAGCGGGTTCCAGCTCGGCACGATATAGCTTGTGTACGCCTCCAAATTGGCTGCGCGCTCTTCTGAAAAGGTTTTCAAGTACGCCCAGTCGTTCGTCGCTACGAGGGAGGTTCATCTCAAGTTCGTTGAGCAGGTTCTGTGGATCGATTATTTGGAGAGCCTCGACCCCTCCCGCTGCCGCCATGAACTCGTGGACGACGACAGCTTGCCCGGCAAAATTTGGCCTGTACCACGCGATCATCGCTGCGCGTCCTTCCTCATTGCCGTCATGCCGGGCTTGGCCGATAAGTTCGTGGTACGAGGAAAGCCATGAAAACAGAGACTGCTCGAAGCTCTGGATCGCGGCGCTTTCATTGGAACGCTTAAGTTCGGCCAGCGATGCTTGCAACTCGTGGCGCTGAAGCAGAAGCGTTAGAAAGACCAGGATTACGGTCGCGAGTCCGACAACCGGGTTCACCAGTCCACCTACGTAGTCGCCGAGCTGGCCCCAGTGCTGTGGGTCTCCAGAGACGCCTTGTCCTCGGAAGCTAGTGTAGTGCGCCACTCAAATATGTACTTATTATTTGACCCTTGCCAGCGCAGCCTTGGCTCGCGTGACCTTTGCCAGGATGTCAGTCGCCCTCGCAGTCCAGATG
>NZ_JBFUIU010001434.1:0-1387 GCF_056401695.1 Variovorax sp. P4_D9 | reverse complement strand
GGCTGCATCCGGTTGCGCAACCCTCGCAGCGGCCTGCGCGAGACCGAGCCCCTTCAGCAGAGTGGCCAGCGTTGCCAACGCCGTCACGTCGCTGCCATCCACATAGCGTGCATGCTGGATGGCCTTGAGGCTGTCGAGTTCTCGGGCCGGGTCGGTCAAAGACRCGGCGGTCAGCGCCACCGTGGCAGGACCGCTGTCGAAGAGCTGCCGGCGATCACCGAGAACCCGATTCCAATAGCGCTCGGTGAATCTCTGCCCCGTCAGGCGTTCGATGCGCTGGTCGTTGGACCAGGCAAAGTTCGCGAAGGCATCGTCCATCGCTCGGGCGCCCTCGCCCGAAAACAGGCCGGTCGGCTGCAGGCTGACGACGATGCCTGACGATTCAAGCAAGTCCGATACAGCCGGAGTCGCCCCGTAGCACCAGCCGCACAGCGGGTCGAACAGGTAGTGAAGAGTCTTGTTCATGGCAGATATTTGGGTTGCCTGCAGGAATAGTAGGCTCGATCTATTGATTCTTAAATACACACGTGCTAAACATAATGTATGTTGAAAGCACACAATCAAGCCGAGAGCAACCTGGGAGGAATCGGCAACCTGCGGCGACTGACCTACTTCGTGGCCGTGGTGGAAACAGGCTCCTTCACCGCAGCAGCCGAGCGCCTGGGTATCACGAAGGCGGTGGTCAGCCAGCAGGTTGCCCGGTTGGAGCATGAGTTCCGGACCTCACTGCTAGTTCGCACCACGCGCAAGGTCCAGCCCACCGAAGCGGGACAGGCGTTCTACCTGCGCTGCGCCCTGATCCTGCGCGAGGCCGAACATGCGTTCGAAGAACTGGCCGAGACATCGGCAGAACCGTCCGGCATGCTGCGGCTCACGGCGCCCTTCGACTACGGTGTCGGTGTGGTGGTGCCCGCCATCGCCGCCTTCACCAAGCGCTACCCCGTGTGCAAGGTCGATGCGATCCTCAGCGACCAGACGCTGGACATCATGTCCGGCAATATCGAACTGGCGATCCGCGTCGGCTGGCTGGCCGAAACCAGTCAGCAGGCTCGAAGGATCGGCACATTCAGGCAATTGCTCGTCGCGTCTCCGAACATGGGGCTTCAGGCGGCGCGACTCTCTGAGCCGAAGGACATCGCGGATTTGCCTTTTGTCGCCAATACCGCCTTGCGCGACCATCTCAAGTGGAACTTCTCGCGCAACGAGATCGAGCGCCAGGTCGTGAATGTGCAGGCCTCCATCTTTCTCGACGCGACGCTCGCCGTTCGCGAAGCCGTGTGCCAGGGCGCGGGGCTGTCGGTGCTCCCGGACTATGCGATTGAAAACGAACTCGCCGCGGGGCGCCTGATCCAGGTACTGCCTCAATGGGGCCTGCCGTCCGGTGGAA
>NZ_JBFUIU010001433.1:0-1388 GCF_056401695.1 Variovorax sp. P4_D9 | reverse complement strand
ATGCCGCCGTGGCTCGACGGGTCGCGCCCGGCGCGCACCAGATGGGTTTCGGAATCAAAGGAAGTCAACGTACCGGTCTTTCAGGAGGGAAGCCAAGGCGATGCTCCAGTCTAGAAAGGAAGCGGTGGTTTCTTTTGCTGAAATTTGCCTCTTCGAGCTATATGCAAGCAAAATATTACTCAATCATCATTCAATATTGGATTTGGATACCCCGATGGACAGAATCGACAAGGCGATCCTCGAACTGCTGCAGGTCAATGCGAGTGCTTCCCTGCAGGAGATCAGCGAACAGGTGAGCCTGTCGGCCACGCCCTGCTGGCGCCGGATCCAGCGGCTCGAGCGCGAGGGCTACATCCGCCAGCGGGTGGCGCTGCTCGACCCCGACAAGCTCAACGTGGGCGTGACCGTGTTCGTCGCCATTCGTACCAGCCAGCACAACGAGAAGTGGTTCAAGCGCTTCAGCAGCGTGGTGGCGGCCATTCCGCAGATCGTCGAGTTCTATCGCATGAGCGGCGACACCGACTACCTGCTGCGGGTGGTGGTGCCGGACATCAAGGCCTATGACGCAGTCTACAAGCGGATGATTCGCGAGATCGAACTGTCGGACGTGAGTTCGAGCTTCGCGATGGAGCAGATCAAGTACACGACCGCGCTGCCGCTGGATTACGCTTGAACGGCGAGGCGCCGAGCTTTTCGATCCGATGCGGGCTGCGTGAGGGTGGGGCGGGCTCACGCCGACGGCGTACTCTGCTCCGGCATCGGGTGGCCCCCGCGGCGAAATAAAAGAGGAGGCGAAGCCGGGGGACGTTCGCGGAGGGGGCTACCCGGTGGCCTCGGCGCGCGCCCCGAATCCCGCTCGCGGCAAGGCTTCACTTTGAGTCGTGACCTATTTCACGGTCAAGATTAGTACTTAGCCCGAACTTTGGTTATCGCCGAGACGTAAGTGCGCGCCCTGCTTGAGCTTTTGGTTCGCAGGGAGAGCGGCTACTGGGTACAGGCGGGATTCAAGCCGAGCAGCTTGAAGGCCTTGGCCTGAAGCGGCGTGGGCCGCGTGGTGGTGACGATCTTGGCCTCGGGGTTGAGGTGGGTGTGGGTGATGTTGTAGGCCAGGGTGGAGAGGTCTTGCAGCAGGGTCCTGAAGCTGTGCAAGGGTGAGCCGTCGTCTGCCGTCTTGCTCGCATCCTTGGCCCTGGCATGCTCGGATCGCAACGCCTTGGCCACCGCAGAGGCCCTGGTGGCGCTGGCCTCTTCGAGGTACTCGTCATCGAACAGCATGGGCTTCAGACGCTCGCGCATTTGCCACTCGACGTAGTAGGCCAGCATGCAAAGGAAGACGTGGGCGCGCACGCGCTGCTCGCTGTAGTGGAAGACCGGGCGCACGTGCAGGT
>NZ_JBFUIU010001432.1:0-1389 GCF_056401695.1 Variovorax sp. P4_D9 | reverse complement strand
GGCGAACGCCGACTACATTGGCTCCGCGAGCCTGAAGACCGGCATCTTCGCGCTCGACAAGGCAGACCTCTTCAACCTGATGTGCATACCGCCGGACACCCGCGGCGGCGATACGCCCGCGGCGGTCTACCAGGCGGCGATGGCCTATTGCGCGACGCGCCGCGCAGTGTTGCTGGTCGATCCGCTGGCCGCCTGGGGACAGGTCAAGGAAACCGCGGCAGCGAGGGCTTCCGACCCGTCGACCGGCGTGGCCAGCCTGGGCCTGACCGGCGAGGCGGCGCGCAATGCGGCGATCTTCTTTCCGCGCGTGATCAAGTCTGATCCGCAGCTCAACGGGCAGCCCGACGTCTTCGCGCCCTGCGGCGTGGTGGCCGGCATCATCGCGCGCACCGACGGCACGCGAGGCGTCTGGAAGGCGCCGGCCGGGCTCGACGCAGCGCTCAACGGCGTGCAGGGCTTGCAGGCCAACCTGAGCGATGGCGACAACGGCGTGCTGAATCCGATCGGCGTCAACTGCCTGCGCTCCTTCCCGGTCTCGGGCCGTGTGGTCTGGGGTTCGCGCACGATGCGCGGCGCCGACCTGCTGGCCGACGACTACAAGTACCTGCCGGTGCGCCGGCTCGCGCTTTACATCGAGGAGAGCCTCTATCGCGGCACGCAGTGGGTCGTGTTCGAGCCCAACGACGAGCCGCTGTGGTCGCAGATCCGGCTCAACGTCGGCGCCTTCATGCAGAACCTCTTCCGGCAGGGCGCCTTCCAGGGCCAGACGCCGTCGGCCGCTTACTTCGTCAAGTGCGACAGCGAGACGACGACGCAGAACGACATCAACCTCGGCATCGTGAACATTCTGGTCGGATTCGCGCCGCTCAAGCCGGCCGAGTTCGTCGTGATCCGTCTGCAGCAACTGGYCGGCCAGATCGCCGCCTGAGGAGAAGACCATGGCCCAGTTCACCGTCAACACCTTTCGGGTCGACCCCTACAAGAACTTCAAGTTCAGGGTCAAGTGGGATGGCAAGTACGTCGCGGGCGTGAGCAAGGTCGGCATGCTCAAGAAGACGACGGAGGTGGTCAAGCACCGCGAGGGCGGCGATCCCAGCACCTCGCACAAGTCGCCGGGGCGCACCGAATTCGACGCCATCACGCTGGAGCGCGGGGTGACGCACGACCCCGAGTTCGAGAAGTGGGCGAGCAAGGTCTGGAATTTCGGCGGCGGCCTCGGCGCCGAAGTCTCCCTCAAGGATTTCCGCAAGGACATCATCATCGAGGTCTACAACGAAGCAGGCCAGAAGGTGCTGGCCTACAACGTGTACCGCTGCTGGGTGTCCGAATTCCAGGCGCTCCCCGATCTCGACGCCAACGCGAATGCGATCGCCATCCAGCACCTGAAGC
>NZ_JBFUIU010001431.1:0-1392 GCF_056401695.1 Variovorax sp. P4_D9 | reverse complement strand
CCCGACCTGCTGCTGCTGCACAGCGACGCCCGGCTGGTCGACGACGCCCTGAAGGACCTCGGGCAGTCGCTGTTCCATGCGCTGGAGGTCAAGTCCTTCGAACGGGCCTGGATCCACGAGGGCCGCGCCTTCGACGTCTTCCTGCGCCGCAACCTGGTCACCGGCGCGACCACCTTGTTTCGGCGCTCCCTGCTCGACCAGGCGCTGGACTTCCCCAAGGAGTGGCTGCACGACGAGTGGCTGGGCATCGTCGCCTCGGCGGTCGGCCGGGTCGACGTGCTCGAGGACGAACTGATCGACTACCGCCAGCACGAAAGCAACCAGATCGGTGCGCGCCGCGATTCCTTCATTGAAAAGGTCAGGAAGGCCCTGGCTTCGCGCGGCACCACGCACCAGGAGCGGGCCCTGAAGGCCGAACTCCTGCTCGAGCGGCTGCTTTCCCTGGGCGACCAGGTGGCTCCGGATACCATCCGGAAGCTGCGCGATAAGCTGGAACACCAGCGCTTCCGGGCCGCGCTGCCGGCGTCCCGCGTGGCGCGCTGCCTGCCGGTGCTGCGCGAAGCCATGACCGGCCGCTACGAAAAGTTCGGCCGCGGCACGCGCGGCGTCGTCCGCGACTTGTTCGAATCCGTCTGAGACCTTCCGAAAATCACCCCCGCCTCGCCGAATGCCCGACAAGAACGATTCCCCCCCCGCTGCTCGGCCCTCGGTCGTCGTCGTCATCCCGTTCTACAACGGCGCCGACTTCATCGATCGCGCGGTCAAGAGCGTCTTCAACCAGACCGTGCCGGCCGACGAGGTGATCGTGGTCAACGACGGCTCGCGCGCCGAGGAGCGCGAGACGCTCGGCGCGCTGGCCGGACGCTATCCGTTTCGTATCATCGACAAAGAGAACGGCGGCCAGGGCTCGGCGCGCAATGCCGGCGTCGCGGTCTCGACCTCGGCCTTCATCTGCTTCCTGGACCAGGACGATTTCTATCTTCCGAACCACATCGAGATCCTGGTCGACGCGATTCCCGCCGGCGACGCGCGCTTCGGCTTCGTGTATGCGGATCTGTACGAGGCCGACGTCGACGGCAACGTGGTGCGCACTCAGCTCATCAAGCAGCACTCGAAGGACCACCCCAAGACCAACATCTTCGACCTCTTGCGCTACGACATGTTCGTCCTGCCCTCGGCAACGCTGGTGAGCCGCGTGGCCTTCGACGCGGTGCAGGGCTTCGACTCGCAGTTCATGGGCTTCGAGGACGACGACCTGTTCCTGCGCATCTTCCGCAAGGGCTACAGCAATCACTTCGTCGATCGCGCGGTGACGGTCTGGTGCATCCACACCGAAAGTACCTCCTTCGGTATCCGGATGATCCGCAGCCGGTATCGCTTCTTCAAGAAGCT
>NZ_JBFUIU010001430.1:0-1401 GCF_056401695.1 Variovorax sp. P4_D9 | reverse complement strand
CTGCGCAGCCGGTCGGCGAGCGGATGTCCACGCGGAAGAAGTGCGGCAGCAACCAGGGCACCGACAACAAGCAAGCCCGCCAAACCAAAGATGGAGCAATGCCTGCTGCGAATACGAATAGAAACGGGAGTTGACCGCTCATTGATGCAGGTTCAGTGGCCTTAGGTGAGTTCGGCCTGAGCCGACGCGCAAGGTCCGCGCATGGCCGGTCACGGCTTGGCTGAGCGCTGCCRTACGCCGCGTACCGTGCCTACTGAGGTCACGTTCCCTGTGCCGTCGCGCAACCTTCAGACTTGATCACTCGCGTGGTCGAAGCTAGATATTTCGCAAGCTTGGCGGCCGACCGCCGTGGGCGCGGGAGCTCACCGCCGCAGTTCGGGCAGATTCCGGTGAGGCGCTGTTCGGCGCAGTCACTGCAGAACGTGCACTCGCAGGAGCAAATCCGAGCACGCCCGAATCGGGCGGCAAATCTCGGTCGCAGCACTCGCACCCGGGTCGCATTTGAAGCATGACGAAATCCTCCGCAAACTTGGTCGACCAAGCTTAAACGAAGCCGGACGGAAGACGGGGCGGGACTTCCGCTCATGGCCGAAGTCTGACTGACACGCGGCCACTACACGCAGCGCTCAGCCGTAAGGTCCTTGCGCATCAGAGCATTTTGAAGAGTCACACCTCGACGAACTGGAAATCGTCGCTCGACAACATGAAATCCGTGGAGAGCGAAAAAGGGCTCGGCAGTCTTGCTCACGTTCGACGTCAGCTCGGTCAGACCTAAAGACCTGGCCTCCTCGTGAATACGAGTCATCAGCCGTGTGCCTATACCTTGTCGCGAATGACAGCCCGACACAAAGAAGTGGTCGACGTAGCCGTCTGGTTGAACGTCCGCATACCCGACGATTTCGTTGGCAAGTTCAACAACGAATGGTCGGATGTTTTGAACCAAATTTGCCCACAGGTCCATGTCAAAGTCCGCCGGAGCCCATGCTGCGACTTGCTCGCGTGAGTAGTCGCGGGAGGCGACCTCATGGATGGCCGTGAAGTACACACGGAACAACGCACTTTCATCACCGAGCCTGAACCTACGAGTCTCCACAAAATCCTCTCAATGCGACAACTTGAACAGCGAGTCTGTCACATCTGACCCGCGAGGCGAATGTCCGCAGTTGGTCGCATTCTGCCCCTTCGGCCCAGAAATCTTGAGAGCTCGCCGCGCTGGTCGAGCACTATGCAAAGTCGAACGGCCCCTGGAAGCTGCCAATGTAGCTGGTGTGGCTGACCATCCCTTGGGTGCCATCCCAGAGGTGGAGCATGCAGGCCGGCGGACCCATGAAGGATTCGGGGCTCGCGTCCGGGGACAAGCGGAGCGCAATTTCTGTGGTGGTGCTGGGACAAGCGCAGACG
>NZ_JBFUIU010001429.1:0-1402 GCF_056401695.1 Variovorax sp. P4_D9 | reverse complement strand
GCGTCTACCGCTACATCCAGCGCGAGCTCAAGGGCATCAAGCCGCTGCTCGCCGACCTGACCCATGCCCTGCCCTCGCTGTTCAAGCAGAAGGCGGAGATGACGCGCCAGACCCTGCAGGTCCTCGGGGGCCGCGATCGCTTCGAAGGCTACGCCGAGATCGGCTCCAAGGGCCGGTACTTCCGCGGGCTCGATGCCGCGCTCCAGATCAGCGGGCCCCGCTTCTTCATCGACGACAAGGCTCCCACCTTTTCCCCCGTCGACATCATGGAGCGGGGACAGCTGCGCAAGCTCGGCGGCATGCACCTCCCGCTGGCCGACTACGCCCCGCTGCCAGCCGACGCGATCGCCGACCAGAGCCTCGACCTCGTGGCCTGCTATGTCGGGCTCCRTCACATGACGGTGCAGCGCCTGGAAGGATTCCTGGCGTCGATCCATCGGGTATTGCGCCCGGGCGGCGCCTTCATCGTTCGCGACCACGATGTGCGCTCCGAAGACCTGCGCGCGATGGTGTCGCTCGCCCACACGGTCTTCAACGCCGGCCTCGGCGAGACCTGGGAGACCAACCAGGCGGAGCTTCGCTTCTTCGAGCCCGTGTCGACCTGGGTCGAGCGGCTGGCACGGGCCGGTTTCTCGGACACCGGTGCACGTGTTCTTCAGGACAACGACCCGACCGACAACGTGCTGCTGTGCTTCGTGAAGCAGGCCCCGGCGACGCGCGAGCTTGCCGCATGAAGCGCCTTAGCACGTTCAGCCTCGCCGCGGCGATCTGGGCCGGCGCGCTGGCGGCGGGCGCGGCCCCCGTCACGCCAGCGGAGCATCGGCGCACGCCCGACCAGACCTTCCTGACCTTCCCCGAGTGGTACCTGGTGCACAGCCCCGCGGAGTACGCCGCCTACCTGTCCAGCGGCGCGGCGCCGAGCGCCTTTCCGCTCTTCGCCCACATCGGCCAGTTCTGGCAGGGCTACGGCGCGGTCAATGGCGAGCTCGGCAAGTACCCCTTCAACGGCGGCTACCACCTGATGGTGATGGTGATCGGATCCAGCACGACCGTCGAGTACGCCTTGAAAGGCATCTACGAGCACACCGTGGGTCGGCTGGCGGAAGCCACCAAGTCCGGCCCGGCCAGCGTCCCCGAGGAGAAGTTCGCCGCCCGCTATGCGCAGGCCTACGTGGACTTCATCCGCGTCGACCCCTGGTACCTGTTCGACTTCTGGGGCCAACTCAAGCAGTTGTGGGCGACCCAGCTACCGGTCACCGGTCCCGACCTGATCCGGCGATGGGAGCGCCGCTTCGCGCTCACCACCGAGCTGCTCGTGAAGGCCGGCTATGCCCGGGTCATCCAGCTCGGCACGCATGCCATCTACGACGCCCCCTTGCCGGTCACCGCGGTGGTCCTCAGC
>NZ_JBFUIU010001428.1:0-1407 GCF_056401695.1 Variovorax sp. P4_D9 | reverse complement strand
CGAGTACCGAGCCGAGGATGATGAAAGCGACCACCGACACCGCCATGAAGGTGATTGCGCCGCCCGGCAAATCCTTCATCGCGTCTGCCAGTGCGGTCGAGAATCCAGACTGGGTCAGTGCCCAGGCCATCCCGGTGGCGGCACCGATGATGAACAGGATCGAGCCGGAAAGCGACGCGGTGCTGACCAGCATTGGGTAGATCCGCTTCCAGTCGAATTGCCGGTAGATCAGAAGTCCGGCGATCACGGCGTAGACGATGCCGATGGTGGATACTTCGGTCGCCGTGGCGACGCCCTCGACCACCGCTGCGCGGATGACGACGGGAAGCGCAAGAGCGGGAATGGAGATCAGGAACGACTTGGCGATCTCGCGCCCGCTCGCCTTCCGAACGCCCGACAAATCCTCGCCCCGATAGCGCCACCACACGAGTGCGGCCAAGGTCACCCCGACCACGACCCCGGGCAGCAGGCCACCGGTGAAGAGAGCGGCGATCGAGACGCCCGTCGCGGAGCCGATCGTGATCAACACCAGTGACGGTGGGATCGTCTCGGTCTGAGCGCCCGTAGCGGAAAGCAAGGCAACCAGGTCGCCGGGTTTCGCGCCGCGCTTGCGCATCTCCGGGAAGAGTGCCGGCGCCACGGCCGCCATGTCGGCAGCCTTGGACCCCGAGATCCCCGAGACAAGGTACATCGCGCCGATCAGCACGTAAGAGAGACCGCCGCGGACGTGCCCCAGCAGGCTGGCCAGGAAGGTGACCATGGCGCGTGCGATCCCGGTCATCTCGATGAGCAAGCCGAGCAGGACGAACAGCGGTACGGCGAGCAGAATCAGATGGCTCATGCCTTCATCCATCCGGCCCACGATGACCACCGTGGGCGTAGTGGTCGTCAGCGCAATGTAGCCAAAGGTCGCCAGCCCGAACGAGAACGCGATCGGCAAGCCGAGCAACACCATGGCGCCGACACCGAGCACGAAGAACAGGAACAGATTCCAGTTTCCGAGTGACGTGAACAGCGGCCCCACCAAGGCCATCGCTCCAATGACGAGCGAAACCAGGCCCAATGCCAGCAAGGCGTCCTTCATTCGGCCGAGGCGGAAGATCTGCATCAGACCGACCAGCAGCATCAGTCCCAGCCCGACAGGAAGCGCTGAAGCCCGCCACGAATTCGGGATGCCCATCGCCGGCGTCGTCACGAAGACCTCGTCCTGCGCGAACTCGTAGGCTGGATGCACGACAAATGCGAGAAAGGCAATTGCCGCAGCGATGGCGACCAGATCCAGGAAGGCCCGGTTTCGCGAGTCGAGCCTGCCGACGATCGCCGTCATGCGCATGTGTTCGCCACGCTGGAACGCGACGATCGATCCGAGCATCGCCAGCCAGAGGAACAGGATCGACGCCAGTTCGT
>NZ_JBFUIU010001427.1:0-1407 GCF_056401695.1 Variovorax sp. P4_D9 | reverse complement strand
CTCGAGCAAGCCGGGCTGGCCGAGCCCGATCCGGAAGACGAAGCGCCCTCCCCGCGTTCGCGCAGGAAGGACATTCGATAGCGCAATGCGGACCTCGCGCCCGGGCTGGGCGATTCAGCCGGTAGCCACCGCCCATGCGCGAAGCATGCCAGCGGCCTGGCGTTGTGCCACCGCCGCCGCGCCCAGGGTCGCTCGCATGCCGATGAACGTGTGCAGCATGCCGAGATAGCGAACGCACGTGGCATCGACCCCGGCCTCCGCCAACTTGGCACCGTACGCCTCGCCATCGTCGCGGACCGCATCGCATTCGGCGGTGATGATCAGCGCCGGCGGAAGTCCTGCATGGCTTTCCGCGAGGAGCGGCGACAGACGCCAATCGCTCGGCGAAACGCCGTGGTCCAGCGCATAGGTCCTGAATGCGTATTTCACGTCAGCGGTGCGCTGCAGGAATCCTTCGGCGTAGGTCTCCAGTGACGGCGCCATCAATCGTGCGTCGGTTGCCGGATACACGAGAGCCTGCCCTCGAATGCTGGGACCGCGCTGCTCCCGCGCCATGAGGCAGACGGCCGCGGCAAGGTTTCCGCCTGCGGATTCGCCGAAGACCGCCAGACGGTCCGTGGGCAATCCGTGCTCCGAGCCGTGCTCGGCGACCCAGCGAACCGCCGCCCATGCGTCCTCGAAGGCCGCGGGAAACGGGTGCTCGGGCGCGAGGCGGTAGTCGACGTTCACCACGACGAGTCCCGACTCCACCGCCAGATGGCGGCATGTCGCGTCGAAGCTGTCGCGGCTTCCCATGAGCCATCCGCCGCCGTGAAAGGCAACGACGACACCAGGCGCGGACCCGGGGTCGTACACACGGGCGGGAATGCTCCCGCCCGGGCCTGGGATCGTCAGCTCGAGCAGCCTCGAAACCGCCGGCCCCGGAGGCCGGCTGGCGGTCCGCGCTTCGGTCCCCGCGCGAGCTTTCGCGGGCTCGACCTGCGACATGCTCGACTGACCCGCTGCCGCCTTCGCGAGTTCGCGAAGCGCCGGGTGGATCTCGGTTGAATTCGCTGCCATCGCGACTCAGGATTTCTTCGACGCCCCGAAGACCTTCGGGAACGGCGTGAGATGGGTCGAGCCTCCGTCGACCACGACGACCTGGCCGGTCATGTGGGCGCTGAGATTCGATGCGAGGAAGAGCAGCGGACCTGCAATCTCGGCCGGCATCGCCGCGCGGCCGATCGGGATCGATTCGCCTACCGCACGCCATGCCTCGTCGCCGAGCATCTGGTTCAGGCGAGGTGTTCTCACGAATCCAGGCGACACCGCATTCACGCGAACGCCCCTCGGCGCGTATTCGGCGCCTGCACCGCGCACGAAGTGGTGGAGGGCTGCCTTCGAACTGGCATACGCGGTTTCGCGCGG
>NZ_JBFUIU010001426.1:0-1408 GCF_056401695.1 Variovorax sp. P4_D9 | reverse complement strand
AGCCCGGCTTCATCGACTTGACCATGTCCTCGGTGATGAGCGTGGGCGCGGCGCGCCCCGGGATCAGCGCGGTGCTGATCACGACGTCGGCCAGCGCCACGCGCTTGGCGACCTCGACCTGCTGCCTCGCCAGCCAGCTCGCGGGCATCGGCTTGGCGTAGCCGCCGACGCCGACCGCGGCTTCGCGCTCCTCGTCGGTGTCATAGGACACCTCGATGAACTTGCCGCCCAGCGACTCGATCTGCTCCTTGACCGAAGGTCGCACGTCGGAGGCCTCGATCACCGCGCCCAGGCGCTTGGCGGTGGCGATGGCCTGCAGGCCGGCCACGCCGACGCCGAGGATGACGACCCGGGCGGCCTTCACGGTGCCGGCCGCGGTCATCAGCATCGGGAAGAAGCGCTGGTACTTGTCGGCGGCGATCATGACGGCCTTGTAGCCGGCGATGTTGGCCTGCGACGACACCACGTCCATGCTCTGGGCCCGGGTGGTGCGCGGAGCGGCCTCGAGCGCGAAGGCGGTGAGCCCTGCTGTCGCCAGGCGCTGCAGCCCGGCGGCATCGAAGGGGTTGAGCATGCCGATGACGACGGTGCCCGGTTTCATGAGCGCGATTTCGGGGTCGTCGGGGCTGCGCACCTTGAGCACGATGTCGGCACCGAAGGCGCCCGCGGCATCGCTGATCTCGGCACCGGCGGCCTGGTAGGCGACGTCGGTGACGCTGGCGGCCACGCCGGCGCCCGTTTGCACCCGCACCACATGGCCTTGGGCCACCAGCTTCTTCGCGGTCTCCGGGGTGACGGCGACGCGGGCTTCGCCGGGCGTCGTCTCGGCTGGAACGCCTATCTTCATACCCACCCCTCTGTCCATGTTCATTCGAATTCGATGATCACCGCGTCGAGCGCGAGTGCATCGCCAGGGCCCGCGTGGACCTTCGTCACCACGCCGGCGCGTTCGGCACCGAGCGTGATCTCCATCTTCATCGCCTCGACCACGCACAACGGATCACCGGCCGCCACCGCCTGTCCGACTTCGGCGGAAATCGCGACCACCACCGCCGGCATCGGGCTGCGCAGCTGGGAGCCCGCAGCGGCTTCCTGCCGGCGCGGCATCCACGCCAGCAGCTCGGCCTCGCGCGCCGACAGCACGCGGACCTCGGCCTGCGTGCCGGCATGGGCGAGTGTGGCGCCATCGGCGCTGCGACGGAACTGCATCGCCACCGGCTCGCCGTCGATCGATCCTTGCCAGACCGGCTGCCCTGGCCGCCAAGCTGAAACGACTTCGCACACCCCGCCCGGCTGATCGTCGAGGTCGACGCGCCAGCACCCGCTCTGCCCACCCTGCACCGTGACCCCCTGCGCGACATCGCCCAGCAGCACCACCCGGTGCCCGCCATCTCCGCCGCCATCTCCG
>NZ_JBFUIU010001425.1:0-1409 GCF_056401695.1 Variovorax sp. P4_D9 | reverse complement strand
GTGCTGTACACGCTCGTCACCACGCACATCACGATCGCGGCGGTCACGATCTTCCTGCACCGGACGCAAACGCACCGGGCCATGGATCTCGGCCGAATCCCCTCGCATTTCTTCCGGTTCTGGCTCTGGCTGGGCACCGGCATGGTGACCAAGGAATGGGTCGCCATCCACCGCAAGCACCACGCCAAGTGCGAAACCGTGGACGACCCGCACAGCCCGCAGGTCAAGGGCATCGACGAAGTCATGTGGCGCGGCGCCGAGCTGTACCGCAAGGAATCGAAGAACAAGGAAACGATGGAGCGTTTCGGCCACGGCACGCCCGACGACTGGATCGAGCGCAACCTGTACTCGCGCTACAGCTGGCAGGGCGTGGGCCTGATGTTGATCCTCAACGTCGCCTTGTTCGGCATGCTCGGCCTGACCGTCTGGGCCGTCCAGATGCTCTGGATCCCCTTCTGGGCCGCGGGCGTCGTCAACGGCATCGGCCACTATTGGGGCTACCGCAACTTCGAAGCCACCGATGCCAGCACCAACCTGATTCCGTGGGGCATCATCATCGGCGGGGAAGAGCTGCACAACAACCACCACACCTACCCGACCTCGGCCAAGTTCTCGGTCAAGAAGTACGAGTTCGACATCGGCTGGGTCTACATCAGCCTGATGCAGAAGATCGGCTGGGCCAAAGTCAAGAAGCTGCCGCCCAAGATGCTGGTGGGCGACGTGGTACCGGTGGCCAACGAGAAGACCCTCGAAGCCGTGATCGCCAACCGTTACGAGGTGATGGCCGGCTATGCGCGCGAAATGCGCCGTGCCACCCGCAGCGAGCTGGCCCAGCTCAAGGCCAAGGGGGCCGACCTGTCGGTGCTCAAGGCGGCCAAGAAATGGTTGCATCGCGACGACGACAAGGTGCCCGCTGCTCTGCGCTCGAACCTGGTCCAGGCCCGTGCCGCCCACCCGGTGCTCGACAAGATGGTGACCATGCGTGAAGAATTGCGCCAGCTGTGGCTCAACACCTCGAATTCGCGCGAGCAGCTGGCTGCCGACCTGGCCGCTTGGTGCCATCGCGCCGAAGCCAGCGGCATTGCCGGACTGCGCGAGTTCTCGACCCGCCTGCGTTCCGCCCGCGCCTGAACTGTTGCTCGCCCCCAGGTTGCTCGGCACTCCGTTTCCGGGCGCCCATCCGCTACCGGGGGCGACACCAGCGGCCTGGCGGAGCCAGTTCCGCGGGGCCTAGCTGTGCCGGCCGTGTAGTGATGTTTTATACCAATTTGCGTTCAATAGATTAGATATGATGTCAGCCCACGAACCTCAAGGAGTCGTGGATGAAGACATTAATCGTGGGGGATAAGCCGACTGTTGAGCGCTTGGCGGAACGGCTCAAGCGAGCCGGCAGTCATGCGGAGTACCAG
>NZ_JBFUIU010001424.1:0-1412 GCF_056401695.1 Variovorax sp. P4_D9 | reverse complement strand
TTCTCGACGTCCAGGCCTGCCAGGGCTTCCTTGAGACGCGGCAGCGCATCGGCAGTCTCGAGCGTGCGACGGTACGCGTCCGCGGTGATCGCGAATCCGTTGGGTACGCGAACGCTGCCTGGGCGCAAGGCGCTGAACAACTCCCCGAGCGATGCGCTCTTGCCTCCCACCGTCGGCACATCATCCGCACCGAGTTCGGAGAACCAGCGGATATGAATTGCGTCGGGGGGCATGGGCGTCTCCTTGTGCCAGAGCGCGACTGCGCTCGAACAGGATCGACGCTAAGCCCGACTGCCTCGATCGATCTTGATCTCGCGCAAGCCGCTCGCCGCAACGGCTCGATGCGGATTTCTTGATCTGAAGCAAGACCCTGTCACCGTGTCGGTAGGAGAGTGTTCATTGGCGCAGGCGGATGTTGTCGAATAGCAGGAGATGACCCATGAGCAGCGATGCGATCTATTGTTTCGATAGGGCGTGTGTTCTGTTCGCGATCTACCCCGAAGGAAAAGCAGGTCCTCGCGTCGTGGCCGAGATCTCGGAAGATGTTTTGCGCGACGAATTCGGAGCACAAGGAGGCGGGGACAGCCTCGTCGACGCCTGCCGGAGTCACTTCGATGTGATCGAGGCGGTGGCGCTGCGGCGCTATCGGGAGGATCCCGTGAAACCCGTGATGCTGGAGTTCGGCGACTTCGCCTTTCCCGCAATCCCAGCGATCGATTCCGTCAGTTGAGCGCTTGCCGCTCGAGCGCTCCGTCCGACAGCAAGGATCACGCGGATGCGTCGATGGTCTCCGGGTGCTGCCGAACCAGCAGCACCGGCACGGGGCTGGTTCGCACGACGAGATCTGCATCGCTGCCCAGCGCCATGCGACTCAGGCCACGCCGACCGTGAGTGCCCATGACGATCAGGTCGCATGCGGAAGTCCCGGCCTCGTCCACCACGGCGTTGGCGATGCGGCCTTCCGTGACCTCGCGCAGAACCGTATCAGCCTGCACGCCGGCATCGCCCGCAAGCTTTTGGGCGCCAGCAAGAGTCTGCTGCCCGTAGTCGCGCAACTTCTGCAGCGAGGCGTCGAAGCTTTCGAGACTGGACAGTTCCATCAGCATCGGAAAGTCGTCGATGACGTACAGCAGGCGCAGTCGAGCCTTCTGATCTGCGGCCAGCCGAATGGCTTCGCGCAGGCCCTGTTCGGCGGTCGCGCTGCCGTCGATGGGTACGAGGATGCGTTGGTACATGATTCTTCCTTTGGGGGTGCGTCATGAAGCCGCTCGCCGCCGGCCCGACAGCGAGTGCATCGATTCTTCTGCTTCTCGGCGCGGAGTACTTGCGCGAGATCAACGTCTGCCGACGATCTCGACCTCTTGATGCGCCCGCCGGTCCATCGTCCCGGACAGAAGCCCTTGCAGTGCAGC
>NZ_JBFUIU010001423.1:0-1413 GCF_056401695.1 Variovorax sp. P4_D9 | reverse complement strand
AGCATGTCTATCCCGAGGTCCGCGCCTTCATCGCGGCGCACGACAAGCCGCAAAAGCGCGCGACCCGCACGATCCTGGCCGCGGAAGACCAGATCAAGGGCAGCCCGGCGAAGAAGAGGACGGTGGCCGTGGCCGCCGGCAAGACCACTGCGGCGCGCCGATCGACGCCGGCCCGGCGCAAGGCCGGCTGAGGCCGTGACGCCGACGGCCGCACGCCTGCTGGATGCGCTGCCGCAGACGCAGTGCACCCGCTGCGGCTACCCCGATTGCGCCGGCTACGCCGAAGCCATCAACGCCGGCGAGGCCGACATCAACCAATGTCCGCCCGGGGGTGCCGAGGGCGTCGAGCGACTGGCGCAGCTGGCGGGCAAAGCCGCACGCCCGATCGATCCGCAATTCGGCGTTGAGGGACCGCGCGCCCTGGCGGTGATCGACGAAGCCTGGTGCATCGGCTGCACGCTGTGCCTCGATGCCTGCCCCACCGATGCCATCGTCGGCATCCACAAGCGCATGCACACCGTGATCGACGCGCATTGCACCGGCTGCGAGCTGTGCATTCCGGTCTGCCCGGTCGACTGCATTTCGCTAGAAACTGTCACGCCGGGCCGCAGCGGCTGGCAGGCCTGGTCTCGCGCGCAAGCCGACCACGCGCGCGCACGCTATGCCGCCCATGCCGCGCGACAAGCGCGCAGCGGGCCCGTGCTTGCGCCGCAGGGCGAGCTGCAACCGGACGCGCCCGAGGCGGCCGACCGCAAGCGGACGATCGTCGAAGCCGCGCTGGCGCGCGCCCGAGCCGCGGCCGCCAACACCCCACGCAAGCCATGAGCCTCGACACCCTGCTGCTCTTCATCCTGGCCTCGACGGCGCTGGCCATCACGCCCGGCCCGACGATGCTGCTGGCGCTCTCCAACGGCATCTCCGGCGGCATGCGCGCGGCGGCCTGGGGCATTGCCGGTGCGTCGCTCGGAAGCAGCATCGTGATCGCCACGGTGGCGCTCGGGCTGGGCTCCTTGCTGGCAGCGTCCGAGTGGCTGTTCAATGCGATCCGCGTCGCCGGCGTTCTCTATCTGGTCTGGCTCGGCATCAAGCTCTGGCGCACCCCGCCGACTGACGTCGGCGCCGTGCTGGCTGCCTCGTCGAGTCGGCCGCTGCGCGGACGGCTGGCGCTCATGCGCAGCCTGGCCGTGGCCCTGTCGAACCCGAAGTCGCTGTTGTTCTTCGCCGCCTTCCTGCCCCAGTTCGTCGACATCGCCCATCCCCAAGGGCCGCAGTACGTAGTGTTGGCCGCGATCTTCGTCGGCGTCGACACCCTGGTGATGCTGGCCTATGCGACCGCCGGCACCCAGGCCGTGCGCTGGCTCTCGCAGCGCAGCCTGCGGGCGCTGAACCGCGGCTGCGCGGCGGGTATGTGGC
>NZ_JBFUIU010001422.1:0-1413 GCF_056401695.1 Variovorax sp. P4_D9 | reverse complement strand
CCGCAAATGGGCGAAGCCGAGCCGCCGCGCGTGACCGCGCCAAAGGTGTCGAGTACTGAACGTTCTGACGCGCGCAAGACCCGCAAATCGGACGCCGCTGCAGCCAACAAGGCAGGCGAAATCAAGTCGAAGGGCGAAACGAGCTACTGAACGGGTGCGGTGGCCTGATGGCTGGCGCGAAGCTCCTGCGCCTCGTCCTGCCGACCCCGCCCTCGCCGGCCGAGGAGATCCGCCAGCGCGTGCGCGCGGTGCCGAGGCCGGTGCCTTTCGGATCCGGATGCCGGCATCTGCTCGGAGAGGAGAAGTGGACGACACGTGTCGATCGGTGCCATTGCGGCATTGATCGTGCGTTCGGCGGCGAGCGCGTCTTCAAGATGATCAGAAAGGGGTTTGGCACCATGTGCCAAATCGAGCCATGACTGAACCGAGTGAACTATCGGACGAAGAACTGCTGGATCGCGCACACCAGCTTCGACTGCGGCCGGCGATGAAATCGCCAAAGGCACGCAGCTTCGGCGGCATCTGCCGCCGGCCGTTGGCGATCAACACAATGCGGATGGCTCAGCCCCCAGTCGCGACCGATCGGGTCATAGAAGCCGTCCTCCATGTGTGTGTTCAGACCTGGATGGCGGCTGCCTTTTGCGCCTTGTGTGTGGCGTAGCGTCGCCACAGCAGCAATGTCATGCTGATGCAGGTGAGGACGACACAGCCCAGGGCCAGGTGCCACGTCACGAACGCAGCCGAGTCGCCGGTCTCGGTCGTGAACGGCGTCACCGCCTCGATCAGCGCCTCCTGCAGTTGGAGCAGCTGCGGAGTGGGCTTCGCGATGATGCCAGCCAGCCCAATCTCCTGCGCCGGGATGTAGTAGTACTTGAAGGCCTCCAGCTCTATCTCGTCCAGTCGAATTCCAGTGAGGATCTTTTCGACGGCGGCATACATCTTGTCTAGGTCCGCGGTTTGGACGAACCGCTGCACCAGCGTGACGTGCGGTCGGTGGGTCGCATCCAGAGCAAATCCCTTGGGAAAAGTCTGAACCCTTCCATTGGATGTCCGCGGCCGGCTACTTCACGACGGCCCTGCCAGCGGTGGGACTGCAATTCGAGCAGGCGATCAAAGTTCAGCATGTGCGAGCCGGGCGCACTCTCTCTGTCTCCAATGCATTGCAGGCGAACATTCCAAGCTCCATAGCAGCCGTCGCCCGATGTCGGGATTTGGCCGATCTGAGCCGCACGGCGAAACACGGCCAGCGGCGACTTCCGCTGCGTACCTACCGTATGACGTCGCTGACCGTAGGCAGGGTAAGGCCCACTGCGCAAGTTCGGCGATCAGATACGATGGTAGACGAACGTACACCGCATTCGCGTGCAGTCGCGACCAGGGCGTAGACTCCCCAGTTGCATGCGCGATCCCGGA
>NZ_JBFUIU010001421.1:0-1414 GCF_056401695.1 Variovorax sp. P4_D9 | reverse complement strand
GTACATGACTTCGTTTATAGAACCAATACAGAGCTAATTCAACAGAATAATGAACAATTTACATGGCTACAAATTGACACAAGAAAAAGGCCGAAACCCGCGCCAATGCTGGGTTACGGCCTGATCAATGCTTCAAAGTTCGGAATAGGCGGAGAGCTTGGCGCGTGCGGTCGAACCGTAGCGATCGGCATCCTTTTCGAAGATGACGAGGAGCTTGATGTCGCCTTTGCCACCGTCGAGCTTGTCGGCGATGAACGTGTAGTAGTCCGCGCGCTGGCGGCGGAACTTCGCGGCCGCTTGGCGGATGGCGAATGGAACCTTGACGCTCATTTACACCTCCCTTGCGACCGCTGTAGCGTGAAGCGGGACAACAGCGGCCGACGGCGTGCGCAAGAGCAATGCAGCCGACGGCGCCTCGGCCACGAAGTTCTCGGGCACGGCGATGTGGCTCGTGTTTCGGCGCACGGCGACGGCACGCTCATGGTCGCGGCGGCTTTCCACCGTCTCGAAGCTCATGAAGCGAGGCTCGATCTCGCGGGGGTCGATCAGGCCGACGAACTCGCCGTCCTCCGTCGTGCCGCGAACGGCCTTGTAGATTGCGCATTCCATCGTGTTCTTGCCGACCAGGTTGTCGTCGTCGAATCGGTCGGATGCCATCGAGCGCCAGTACTTGTAGAGTTTCAGGGCGCCGTCGGCCGCGCCGATGTACTCGAGCATCTGTTCGTCGGGCTCGACCATCTCGCTGACCACGGTGCGGCCCGAAAAGCCGTTCAGCTCGGGCAGCTCGTCCTTGATGCAGAACTTGCATCCGCGCGAGCTTCGCAGGCGATAGACATCGCGGTTGATGCCATAGAGGCGCTCGAGACGGTCGAAGTACCGGCTGTGCTCATCGAGCTTGTCCGCGCTGAGCGAAAAAGCGTGGGCGTAGTCGTTCGGGGCCAGAGCGCAGTGCGGGCAATTGGTCGGCAGGAGGGCCTGATACACCATCAGCTTCAGGATGCCGGGCGTAGCGAGCACTTCGCGGTTGATGGCGATGGCCGGCGAGGCGAAGCGTTCCGCGATACCCAGACTCGAGCGAGCGTGGGTCGTCGTATAGACGCTGTGGCCCGACTCGACCACCTGGCGGGCGACCAGGCCCGTCTCGCGATCGCGGATCTCACCGAGGTACAGCGCGTCGAGAGCGGAACGGTAAAGCGCCCGGGTCGCGGACAGGAAGGACTTGTCATCGCCGGCCTGTGCCAGGTCGCGCGTGATCGTCTTCTGGTAGGCGTTCTTGAGCTCGAGCTCGACCGGGTCCTCGAACGACTGGATCTTGATGTCGGTCGGCAGCATGTTGATCATCTGCACCAGCGAGGTCGACTTGCCCGAGCCCACCACGCCGGCGAGCACGACCATGCCGCCCTCGGAATTGATC
>NZ_JBFUIU010001420.1:0-1422 GCF_056401695.1 Variovorax sp. P4_D9 | reverse complement strand
TTCGCGGCCAACAGCACGATCCTGGCTCGCTGCTGCACGCGGGCCTCAACGCGGCCGCGCCGGGCGAGCGCAGTCAACTCCCGTTCGGCAACAGCATCCAGTTCGATCTTCCGGGCAACGCGCATGGCTCAAACCTCCGCAAAGCTTGGTACGCGCAGTATACTTTAAGTTCTATTATTTAGAGCGCGCTACACTAGACTGTCTGCTGCCCTTCGAATCTGTGAATGACGGTGGTCGCCGAAACCCGACCTTGGCCCTTTTCTTGACGAACGGCCGGTCTACTTTGGAACTTGACCTCGCCGACATCGTCGATGAAGTCAGCACGGGTGGCAACGGACGATCAAGAGATCAAGACGACATCGTGCGCGAACGACGGCTTTCGCAAGTCGCGAATCGGGGCTCCGGGCCCGTTGCCGTCCTTCGAACTCATGGTCTCTATGTCGCCGATCAGGCCGGTCAGCAGTCGCTGTTGCAAACGCAGGCTGCCGGGCCGGAGCACAGGGAACGCAAGGAACTCACACATTCCGGCGGCGCCGCCCCCCGAACTTTGCCGGTCGCCGCCGACGCGCGCCGAGCCGGGACGAAGACGCTCGTGTTTAGTCGGCCTTGATGCCGCGTTCCTTGATGAGCTTGCCCCATTGCGGCAGCTCTTTCTCAAGCCTGGCGCGTGCTTGCTCAGGGGTCGACGGAATCGGATCAAAGCCTTCTTTGGTCATGCGCGCGGCGACAGCGGGAGAACTGAGGGCCTCGTTCAGGCTGGCGTTCAGCTTGTCGATGACGGCTTTGGGCGTGGCGGCGGGCGCGAACACCATGAACCACGTCTCGAAGCTGTAGTTGGGTAGACCTGCTTCAGCGAGCGTCGGTACGTTGGGCATCAATGGCGATCGTTTGGTGCCGGTGACGCCAAGCGCACGAAGCTTGCCGCCTTGCACTTGTGGCAGGGCCGCCGATAGAACGGGAAAGCTCAGGCTGACCTGGCCCCCGATGGTGTCGACAAGGGCCGGACCACCGCCACGGTAAGGAATGTGGACCAGCGGAACATCTGCGTTGGCCTTGAACAGTTCAGCGGCCATGTGAAAGGTACTGCCCCCTCCGGCGGAGGCGTAGTTGTGCTTGCCGGGCTCGGCCTTGAGAAGCGCAATCAAAGATTTCACGTCCTTGGCTGGCAGGTTGTTCGTCACCACGAGCACGTGCTGCGAACTCGCGACCATTCCGATCGGCGCCAGGTCTTTCAACGTGTCGTAAGGCATCTTGGGCGTCAACGCCGGATTGATGGCAAGCGAGACGGTTTGGAGGCCGATGGTGTAGCCGTCGGGTGCAGACTTCGCAACGGCATCCACGCCAAGATTGCCGCCGGCGCCAGCGCGGTTGTCGACCACCATGACGCCACCGAGCTTTTTCGCCCATTCATCGGTGACAAGC
>NZ_JBFUIU010001419.1:0-1422 GCF_056401695.1 Variovorax sp. P4_D9 | reverse complement strand
GACGACTTGCGCCTTGAACTCGGCGCTATGTGTGCGCCGGCGTCGACGGCCAGCGCTGGCTTCGTTGGAAATAGTGTGCACGTGTCCACCAAAAACTTAGTGGACACGAGCATCCTAAAACGATCCGTCGCAATCAAGGTGCCGCGGCTGGACGCTTACGATTTTTCTACCGGCGTTGCCATTGGCACTGCTCGGAAACGCATTGGGCATCGCCATCTACAGCTCGGAAGGGAATTCCGTTCGGAGGGGCAAAACCCAGCCAGGATCATGCTCCCAGGTGCGAACGGCCCTTGCGAGCTACGGGCGGCGAACGAGAATGAGGCAACCACGGGCTCAGGCTGCGGGTACCAGGCGCCCGCTGGCAGCTCATGTTCTCGCTCGCCGGGGTTCTCTACGAATGCGAGATTGCCCTCAAGGCCAATCGAGCGGCCGGCGTCACTCGACGGGCAACGGCCAGGCTGAGTCCAAGGTGACCATCCGGCAGGAATTCAACTCAGACGGAATTTCTTTGTCTTAGAGAAGGGATCCCAAGGGAGCCAGTCCCGAAGGAATCCATTCCAAAGGGAAGAATCCTGCACGGATGATCCCTCCAGGTGAGAACGGGCCTTGGCGGGCGAGCGTCGAGCATTGTTGCGGTCATTGTTGCGGTCATTGTTGCGGTCATTGTTGCGGTCATTGTTGCGGTCATTGTTGCGGTCATTGTTGCGGTCATTGTTGCGGTCATTGTTGCTCGGCGAAACAATAATCGAAACAAAGCTGGACCCGCGCCGTGGCACGCGGCATCCACCAGCCGGCCTGGGTCGACCGAGGCGCGTCGAAAGCGRAAACGGCCGTCGTGATGCCCCGGAGCCCATAGAGAGCAGCGTGGCGCAGCCGATAGCACTCGTAAACGCGCGGCGTCGTATGCGGGGCGTGGATGAGGCGCTGAATGTCAAGGCAGGCATCGGTCCCCCTATTCAGGCCGGCACAATCATCCAACGCATGGCCGGAGCCGACCTTACCGCAATTCTGGCAGAACCCAGTAGGCGCCGACTGCGATGCGTTCTGCCGACGTCCATTGCGAAGCTGCGCGAAGTCAAAGACCGGTATTGGCCCGATTGTTTCCGGTCGAACGGTCAGTGCGCACGCGATTCGTGATCTACTCTCCGGGCTGGCGACCACGAGTCCCCGCGTTTCGGACGTCTCCGGCCCGCGGCGCACAGTCCGCGCGCCTTCAACGAAGTCCGTCGTGAACGACCGGGCCTGGCCCGGCGCCCTCTCATTGTCGCGGCGTCACTTTTTTTCGGGGATCAGTTTCTCGCTCTCCAGGCCGTTTCGTACGCCTCTCGCCGGCGACACTGAATCGGTGGATGTCGGGTGCCACGGCGGTKGGTTCAGAGACTCACCCAGTTTTGTTTCGCTTATTGTTTCGCTGCGCAACAA
>NZ_JBFUIU010001418.1:0-1423 GCF_056401695.1 Variovorax sp. P4_D9 | reverse complement strand
ACCTACCTCTTTAGCCCACGATGTTTTCCAAGATCCTGATCGCCAATCGCGGCGAGATCGCTTGCCGCGTCATCAAGACCGCCCGCCGCATGGGCATCCGGACGGTGGCGGTGTATTCCGATGCCGACGTGCGGTCCCTGCACGTGCAGCTGGCCGACGAGGCCGTGCACATCGGTCCGGCGGCCGCGGCCGAGTCCTACCTGTCGATCGACAAGCTCGTCGAGGCCTGTCGCCGCACCGGCGCCGAGGCGGTGCATCCGGGCTATGGCTTCCTGTCGGAGCGGGCTGCCTTCGCCACTGCCCTCGAAGCTGCAGGCATCGTCTTCATCGGGCCCAACCCGGCCGCGATGGAGGCGATGGGCGACAAGATCGAATCCAAGAAGTGCGCCAACGCGGCGAAGGTGTCGACGGTGCCGGGCCACCTGGGCGTGATCTCGGACCCGGCCCATGCGGTGCGGATCGCCGACGAGATCGGCTACCCGGTGATGATCAAGGCCTCGGCCGGCGGCGGCGGCAAGGGCATGCGCATCGCGGCGTCGGCCGCCGAGGTGGCGGAGGGCTTTGCACGCGCCCGCTCTGAGGCGGCATCGTCCTTTGGAGACGACCGCGTCTTCGTCGAGAAGTTCATCGTCGATCCGCGTCACATCGAGATCCAGATCCTCGGCGACAAGCACGGCAACGTGGTCTACCTCGGCGAGCGCGAATGCTCGGTGCAGCGCCGCAACCAGAAGGTGATCGAGGAGGCGCCGTCGCCGCTGCTCGACGAGGCCACTCGCCGCCGCATGGGCGAGCAGGCGGTGGCGCTGGCGCGCGCCGTGAACTACGACTCGGCGGGCACGGTCGAATTCGTCTGCGGGCAGGACAAGTCCTTCTATTTCCTGGAGATGAATACGAGGCTGCAAGTCGAGCACCCGGTGACCGAGCTGATTACCGGCATCGACCTAGTCGAGCAGATGATCCACGTCGCCGCGGGCGGCCGGCTGGCGTTCGCGCAGGAAGACGTGCGTCTGAACGGCTGGGCGGTCGAAAGCCGCGTCTATGCGGAGGATCCGACGCGCAACTTCATGCCATCCACAGGGCGGCTCGCGACCTACCGGCCGCCGGCCGAGGGCCGACATGGCGGCATCACGGTGCGCAACGACACCGGCGTGTTCGAAGGCGGCGAGATCTCAATCCACTACGACCCAATGATCGCCAAGCTGGTGACGCATGCGCCGACGCGGGCCGAGGCGATCGACCGCCAGGCGCTTGCGCTCGACGCCTTCGCGATCGAGGGCATCCGGCACAACATCGCCTTCCTGTCGGCGCTGATGCGTCATCCGCGCTGGCGCGCCGGCAAGCTGTCGACGGCGTTCATCGCCGACGAGTTCAAGGGCGGATTCGTGCTACCGCAACCCGTGGGGCCGACGGCGCAGCGCATGAC
>NZ_JBFUIU010001417.1:0-1424 GCF_056401695.1 Variovorax sp. P4_D9 | reverse complement strand
AGCGGCCAACTGCCTGCGTGGTCATGTGCGGATTCAGCGCCTCGTGGAAGGTATACGGGCTGGCGTCGCTCACCTCGTTGATGGCATCGGATTGGCTGATGGAAACGTAGATGACCTTGCGCTGCTTGGTCACGTTGTTGATGGACAGCTGGGTCGCCGCGGAGAGGCCGCCGACGATGAAGTTTGCGTTGTCCTTCTCGAGTAGTTCGAGCGTGCGGGTGGCTGCTTCGCCGGGGTTGAGCTTGTCGTCGCGAACCAGCAGTTCGGCCTTGCGCCCGTTCAGACCACCACCGTCGTTGAATTCCTTCACGGCAAGCTCGGCGTTGCGGACCTGGTCCTTCGCTTCGGCACCATATGGACCCGTCAGCGGGACCGGAAGGCCGATCTTGATGGCTTGGGCATGCACCGCCGAGGCTGCGATGCAAAGGCCGGCGAGGGCGGTCGCCCGGCGAACAAGCCGGTTGAGGTAGGCGTGCTGTCTCATGGGGGTTCTCCTGTTGGCGCGGGTCCGGATCGGACGTACATTGCTATTTAGCGTGTGATAACTTTGACTCACCTCATTTAAATTGTCAACTGATAAATAAGATAGGGAAAACCCGAGTGCCACCGAACCTGACGAAAACATCTAAGCCCATCGAGCCGCGTGCTGCAGCGGGCGGGGCTCCTCGGCGGCGCTTGGCGCCGGAAGACCGCGAACATCAGATCGTGCAGGCCGCCATCTCGTTCTTTGCGAGGCGTGGCTTCGAGGCGAGCACCCGTGACCTTGCGAAGGAGCTCGGCATCACACAGCCGCTGCTCTACAGGTACTTCCCCACCAAGGAGGCGCTGGTCGATCGGGTGTACGAGGAGGTCTTCGTGCGTCGATGGAACCCGGAATGGGAGGAGTGGCTGGTCGACCGGAGCGCGCCGCTGGCCGAACGGCTAAAGCGCTACCTCAAGGACTACGCCAGGTTCGTGCTTCGCAGCGAATGGGTGCGCATCTTCATCTACGCCGGATTGAGCAGGGGAGGCATCAATCAGAAGTACCTTTCACGCCTGAGGGAGCGGCACTTCCTGGTCATCGCCCGCGAACTCCGCCATGAGTTCAGCATTCCGGAGCCAGCCGACGCCGACGCAGAGGACGAGGAGGTCGAACTGGTGTGGGCGATGCATTCAAGCGTCTTCTACATCGGAGTGAGGAAATGGGTCTATGACCTTCCCACGCCCAAGCGCCTGGAGCGCCTCATCGACATGCGTGTGGATGCCTTCATGTCGGGCGTTCCGCAGGTGCTGCTCGCGGACCGCACTTAGCGCCGGCCGCGCAAACGCTTGCAGTTCCCGTTTGCTTCGACTACTATTTATCTATCGATAACCTAATTAGTTTGAAGGAGCAATCCATGGCGATAAACAAGCTGGCCCATTTCTCGGTGCGAACGACCGACATC
>NZ_JBFUIU010001416.1:0-1425 GCF_056401695.1 Variovorax sp. P4_D9 | reverse complement strand
CACCAGCACTTGGCCCGGCCCGCAATCGGGCACTGCGATTTCAACCAACTCCAAAACATCAGGTCCGCCGGGTGTATGAATCTGCACCGCACGCATTGAACTCACCATTTGTAAGCCTTTCAATCTTCCGGCTCGTGTCGCCCGTTAGCGTGGCGAGGCACGCATCCACTAGAACGTCGTCGACTTTCGCGGCTCAAGCCATGAACCATGGGGTCGCAACTCCACGCAGCGCCGCCGGACGTGGTTCATTGCAGTCTCCCGGCACGAAAGGTCGCGCCGTCGGCATCGTCACCGCTGACCATCGTGCACGGACACCTTGTCCTTGGTGAGTCCGCCGAGTCTCGAGTGGATGCGCCCCCCTGTGCCCATCACCAGGGCGAAGAGAATCTCGTTCGGCCGCGGAGCATCTTGGATTCCCACTTCCATGCTGTTGTAGTGACTGCGCACGTACGATGCGTGGATATAGTGCAGCGGAACCATGAGGCGGTAGCCCGTAGCTGCGACGGCCTTCGCTGCCGGCACCATCGCCTTGGGCTCACGCAGCACCTCGCGCATCGCCCAGCCACCGGCCTCGTGCCACACGGCGCCGTGCTCCATCTCGCCGTTGACGCCGACGATTGCCGCCTTACTGTAGACCTCGACCTTGTCGCGTCCAAGCACGTCGATGAGTTCGGTCGCCAGCAGCGTACCCAATGAACGAAGCTCCGCCATGAAGGGTAAGAGGTCCGGCTCATATCGCCCCGCGTAGGGATTCCGGATGACCGCGCAGGCAGCGGCCAGTTTCAGAGGGACCTCCGGTGGCGGGCCACCCTCGTGGTAGATCGTCTCGACATTGAGACTGCGCTTGCGGATTTCAATCAAGGACATAGAACCTCATTGCTTGGGAATGTGTGCATCGTTGACGACAGTGGTCCACTTCTTCAGTTCAGTGCTCACCATCGACGCCATCTCTTCGGGTGTACTGCCGCGCGCCTCACCTCCCATGTCCTCCAGCCGCGCGCGTACGTTCGGGACCTGCAAGGCCTTGAGCGTGGCAGCCCGCAGCTGGTCCACAATCGGACGCGGGGTACCGGCTGGCGCCATCAAGCCGGCCCAGGAAGTCACGTCGTAGCCCGGCACGCCTTGCTCGGCCACCGTGGCGATATCCGGCATGGCACTCCAACGCTGTGCGCCGGTGGTCGCCAAAGCTCTCAACTTGCCTGCCTTGACGTTCTGCATCACCGCCGTAGGCGGCGCAATGATCGCCGGCAACTCGCCTCCGAGCAGAGCTGTGACCAATGCGGCGTCACCTCGATAGGGAATGTGGAGCATGTCCACCTTCGCGCTCTTCACCATCAGTTCACCTGCCAGGTGGTGCGTGGATCCGATGCCAGCCGAGCCGTAGGACACGCTACGCGCGTCAGACCGGGCCGACACTAGCAACTC
>NZ_JBFUIU010001415.1:0-1425 GCF_056401695.1 Variovorax sp. P4_D9 | reverse complement strand
CTCCAAGCACGGTTGTGCGTTTGGTTGTCGAGCGAACTCCAGAACCAGGAGACGGCCATGACTCTCAAAGGCATGCATCACACGTTGCGAGTCGACTTGGAGCAGGGAGGCGCCACGGACGCGCAGCTTCAAGAATGGGAGGAGAGGTGGGCTCTCGCGCAAGACTATCCTGACAAGCCTCTGCCGTGTCCCAGGTGTTTTTTGGACGGCACCGTTGCCCGCCTGAAACCCCTCGATAGCGCTGGCGGCCTGGGTCGCGCTCGATGCGAAGAGTGCAAAACACTCTTTGAGTTTGGTGGCGGCTGACATCACGCTGCGTCCCCCGCCCTGAACAGCAGGGGCTGCACGGCGCCGTTCTGGTAGACGATGGGCATGACGGTGTCGGCGGCCGGCTCACCCGCCCGCTAGGCTGTCGGGTCCGACAGCATCGCGGCCGGGTTCACGTAGGGCTGGAATCCGAAGACGACCTGGGTCCACTTCCGCTGGTTGCAGTCCAGGCAGAGCGGCTGGATGTTGGCGATGTGGTTGGAGCCGCCGCGCGCCAGCGCCACGATGTGGTCAGGGGTGAGCTTCTCGGTAGCGCCACAGGCCGCACACCGGTGGTCATAGAGGGCGCAAAGGAGCTGCCACTGGAGCGCTGTGAAGCGGCCGGCAGCGGCCCGGCGGGCGTGGCGCGCCGCGACGCTGGCCGCCTTGACCCTCGCGGGATTTCTGGCCGCCCAGGCTGCCTTCAGCTGTTCCAGGGGGCTCGCTGCTCGGGCGTATGCGCCGCGCGCCGCTGTGCTTCCTTCTCCCGGATCGCTTGAGCGTTCGCCACGTTGCACGCAAGGCTCAAGCTGTCTGCGCTGCGTGCATAGAAGAGGTCACGAGACCTTCCGATCCGCCATTGCCAGTGGGCACCTTTGACGAAGGATCTGTCGCGGATTAAGGTCGGTGCAGCGAGCATCACGCTGCAGCCCTCCCGTTGATCTGCGGCTCGTGCGCAAGATTGATTCACGGTCAAACCGGCATGGCCGCTGATCAAGCCCTGATCGGTCTTGATGTTCGCGCTCGTACTTTGGGCTCCGATCGATGGAGGTGGGAATGGCAAAGGTTCAGCAGGCGCACAGCGGTCGCTTCACCCTTCGAAGCCATGGCGAATTGATGGCCGATGGCAAGTTCCAGCCGGCTTTTGTGGCCACTGAGCACAAGCCCGACGGCGACGAGGACTCGAACGGGTTCACCGGGCAGGTCTTTGACACGGAGGAAGCCGCAGAGGAAGCAGGCTTGGAAGCCGCTATTGCGTGGCTGGAAAAGTACCGCCCGGTGAGCTGAAATCACGCGGCCCTCCGCAGTTCTGCGATGACGTCGCGCGCCACCGGCGGGCACACGGCCTTTCCGAGCATGTGTACGGCCTGCCGGTGCTGGCCGGCAGCTGGTAGGTGT
>NZ_JBFUIU010001414.1:0-1426 GCF_056401695.1 Variovorax sp. P4_D9 | reverse complement strand
GCAGCAGGCTACGCCTTGATCCAGCGCAAGCCGGCGCATGCCGTGCCTTCCTACAGTTGCAGACAAGCAATCTCCGTGTCACAGCGCGAGAGCCGTCTCGACCCTTCCACGAAAGGACCCCCATGAGATCCGATGCACAACTTCGAAGCGACGTTCAGGCCGAACTGGACTGGGATCCCGCGATCCCGTCCTCGCACATCGGGGTCGCCGCCAGCGATGGCGTCGTCACACTGACCGGCCACGTCGCCAGCCACGCCGAGAAATACGCGGCCGAGCGCGCCGCACAACGTGTCAGGGGCGTCAAGGCGCTCGCGGTGGAGATCACCGTGAAGCTGCCGGCGGGCGGCGAACGCACCGACGCGGAAATCGCCCTGGCTGCCGAACGCGGTCTCGAATGGTCCACGCTCGTGCCGAGTGGAAGGATAAAGCCGATGGTCGAAGGCGGCTGGATCACGCTCAATGGCGAGGTCGAATGGGAGTACCAGCGCAAGTCGGCCGAAAAGGCCGTGCGCAACCTGCTCGGTGTCGTCGGCATAACCAATATGGTCAAGATCACGCCCAGAGTGCGGCCCACCGACATCGAGAAGCGGCTGCACGATGCGCTGGAGCGCCAGGCCTCACGCGAGGCCGGCCGGATCCAGGTCGTGGTGGACGGAACTCAGGTGAGCCTGCGAGGCAAGGTTCATTCATGGGCGGAGTTCGATGCGGCGCAAGGCTGCGCTTGGTCCGCGCCAGGCGTCACCTCGGTGCTGAACAACTTGGTGGTTGAAGATTGATACAGGCCCGAGCCGGCAAGCGCCACTCGGGGACCGGAGCCGTCGAAGACCGGGGCAGGAGGTGGAGCGATGAGTATGAAACTCTTGCGGATGCTCAGGGATGCGCAGCTTCCCTTGACCGTTGTCGACAAAGCCGGCATCGAGTTGATTCGAAAGCTTGACGCCGCAGGCTACGTCAAAGCCTTCATTCCTGCCGTCCATGTCGATTGCGACGACTGTGCACGGCAGGATCCTGCGGTCGTCCTTGAGATCACCGCTCGCGGGCGGCAGGTGTTGTTCGAGAGCATCGCCCGGGAGGCCGAACAAGCGATTCGCGAGCCATTGGCATCGAAGCAACCTCAAGATGCCGATCCGCGCGAAGGGCGCGTAGCCTTGCTGCTCGGAGGCAAGCTTCGATCTCACGGCTGAGATCGTTCGACGGCGATGACTCATTGAGACGATGCGGCTTCATGGATGTTGGTCATGGCCCGGAGCAACTGATGCCCTGGACACCCGAACGCTACCCCGCCTCGATGCGCCACTTGCCGCCTGTAGTGCGGCTCAAGGCAGTCGAGATCGCGAACGCGCTGCTCGCCGAGGGCTGCGACGATGGCAAGGCGATCCGGATCGGCATTGCCAAAGCGAAGCAATGGGCGCTGGGCCTGAATGCG
>NZ_JBFUIU010001413.1:0-1428 GCF_056401695.1 Variovorax sp. P4_D9 | reverse complement strand
ACGTCACTCTTGTGCGTGATCTCGGCCGACAGGATCTTCAGCACGACTCGACCACCCAACTCGCGCGCAGCGCTTTCAGCCTGCGACGGCGTGGTCACGACCAACTCACGCGCGCAGGGCACGCCAAAGCGAGCGAACAGTTGCTTGGCCTGGGCCTCGTCCAAGGAGCCGGGCGGCATGTCCTCGAGGGCCACGGAGGCGAGCGGAGCGCTGGACGTCGGTTCCTGCCAATTGCCCGCATCCAGCATGGCGCCCAGCGCGGCGGTGCAGCTTTCGGCCTGGGCGAAGGCGGGTACCCCGCGTTGCGTGAGCAACGCACCGACTTCCGGCGCATGCGGGCTCACGTAGGCGATCACCGGCTTGTCCGAGTTCGGTAGGCAGTCCTGGATGGCACCGGCCATCAATTCCGGCATGGCCAAGCTCGATGAGCCTACGATGATCGCCAAGGCATCGTAGCTGGGGCTCTTGAGCAGGATGTTGATGGCACCGCGCAGCAACTCCGGCTGAAGGCCCGCCAAAGTCACGTCGATGGGGTTGCGGTCCAGCACGGCGTGATCGCCGCTCTGCAGCGCGCGCAATGCTTCCGCGGTTGCGGCATCCGGAGCCGGCGTCTCGAAGCCCTGCATGCCAAGGTCGTCCGATACCAGTGTTCCGGCTCCGCCGGTCGAGGTCAGGATGGCGACCCGCTTGCCGCGCAGCTTGCGACCCGTGGCCAAGGCCACCGGGATGTCGAGCAGATCGCCGAAGGTCTGAGCGCGGATCACGCCGACCTGCTTGAACAGCGCGTCGTACATGCTGTCGGCGCCCGCCAGCGCGCCGGTATGGGATACGGCGGCCTTTGCCCCAGCCTCGGAGCGGCCGATCTTGAACGCGACGACAGGCTTGCCCGCGCGCGCCGCCTTCAATGCGGCGGCGCGGAACTTCTCCGGATTGCGAACGCTCTCGACGTACAGGGCAATGACCTTGGTGTCCGCGTCGTCTGCCAGGTAGTCGACGAAATCGGCCAGATCCAGGTCGACTTCATTGCTCGTCGAGATCAACTTCGAGAGCCCGATGCCGCGTGCCGCAGCACGAGAGAGCAGTGCGCCGAGAATGCCCCCGCTTTGTGAGACCACGCCGATCCCGCCGACCGGGAAATGGTCCATCTCCAGCGCGCCGCTGGCGGAGAGCACGATGTTGTCGGTCAGATTGACGAGCCCGATCGTGTTGGGGCCGAGGATGCGCATGTTRCCCGCAGCCTCGGTAAGTTGCTGCTGGCGACGCGCGCCTTCCTCGCCGGTCTCGGTGTATCCGCTGGCCAGCACGATGGCTGCTGCCGTTCCCTTGGCCGCAAGCTCTCGGACCGCCTGATGCGCACGCTCGGCGCCAAGCAGCACGATGCCGACGTCGGGTGAGCCAGGAATCGATGCGATGTCCGGATAGCAGGTC
>NZ_JBFUIU010001412.1:0-1429 GCF_056401695.1 Variovorax sp. P4_D9 | reverse complement strand
GCGCAACTCTTGCCGGCCAGCAGCATTCGCCCCGCCCGCAATCGCTTCTTCGCCGCCTCGCTCAATCGCTTTTGCACCATGCCAATATCCTCCAGCATTATTCCTGGAGGCATAACGCTCGGCGCGCTCAGCGGTTGTCATGATTTACGAAAATATCAATAGTCAAAAATATCCACAACCTTAGGAAACTTACGCGACCCCTGGGTTTGCAAAGGTTGTGGATTTCTCTCCAGAGGGAAGGGGGTCGGATTTGCTAAAAAATTCGATTGTGGATTTTCGGCTAAAAGTTCACCGCCACGGTGGAGGTGCTAAGCACCAACGGGGAGGGGAGACGCCCCGCACTGCGGTTGCCCAGTAATCTGTCCATCTTCAGCTTCAAGCTGAGTCTGCGCGCGCGAAACAGGCCCTGAGCGTCCTGGCGCGCCGCGAAAATGGCCCGAGTTGTCGAGTTCCGATCGAAACCAGTGCGTTCAATTGTCGGTGCTAATCTGTCGTCGACGCGTTGAGCTGGTCGCTACGGCAAGCCGAACCACTCGCCCGAACGGTGCGGCTGCGCCCCCGGTTGAGGAGGTCACTGTCGGATCGGGTCCGGTATCTGTCGCTATGCCTATGTGCCCGGACCACGATGTCTCTTTGCTTGTAGGTCCCGTCAGTTAGGACTTCAATAATCAGCCCCCATTCCGGCGGAAAGCTCATTTTTGGTGGGTCTTGCTGCCGCAATTGGGGTCGTCGCATCTACGAGGGCGTTCGAGGGTCGCGCTTGCGAGGAATCGGGACTCGATTGAAGGCGACGCCCATCTCCGTCGGAATCAGCCTGCATCCTATTATTTCGGCGTCATGATGCCGAGCATCAGCTCCGTGTTGAGCTTGGCCACTTGCTGCACCAGCCCCGCCTGCCTCGTCATCAGCGCTAAGAACTCCGGGTCGGTCGGCGATGCTTTGGCCGAGAGCGCGAGCTGCGAGATCGACTGGGCGAGATTCTGCTGCTCTGTATAGATAGCCTTTGCAGCTTCAGTGTATTCATCGAGCGTCATGCCAGTCTCCTGTGGTGGTGAGTCCCACAGCGTAACCGCATGCAGGCTCGACATGCGTCCGAAATCGTAGCCCCTCGTAATCGAAGCTCTCCGAAGCCGTAGCCCCAGCGAGCACGTGGCATCGCTGTCACGAGCGCGATCCACCATCTTGCCATTGCCTCGGAAGCGCGTAGCATCACCGCGGCATCGAACGACGGCAGGCGGCCGCGTCGTTCAATGTTGATGGCATCGGCCGCCTATGTCGAACCTGAAGGAGATGACATGGTCACCTACGTTGGCTTGATGAGCTTCACCGATAAGGGTCTGCAATCGGTCAAGGACACGACCAAACGAGCCGCCGCCGCCAAAGAGGCCGCGAAGAAGGCCGGCGTCACCATCCGGGAACTTGTATGGAC
>NZ_JBFUIU010001411.1:0-1432 GCF_056401695.1 Variovorax sp. P4_D9 | reverse complement strand
TCGGGCGCTTCATCTGGCCGCTGGCCGCGCGCGGCGATGTGCGCACGGAGCCTGCCACGGGCTCCTACGGCATCTAGCGCCGCCGGTCGCCGCCGGCTCTACAATCCAAGCTGCTTCGCCTGACGGAAGCAACGCTAGGGGTGCCGGCCCGCGACTGACTGTCGCAAGCCGGCTGAGAGAGTCCCTTTGAACCTGACTGAGGTAATCCTCGCGCAGGGAAGCTGGTCCGGCGACCGCCACGTTTTCTCGCGCGGCGGTCGGGCTGCCGGCCTTGCCCACCTGCCAATCACTTTGCATGGAGCAAATGAATGGCAAACACGACCCACGAAACGACCTCGGCCGCTGCCAACGAGGCCTTGACGCCGCTCGATGAATGGGGCCGCGTCTTCCATTGGCACGACCACATGGCGCTCTGGTTCAGCCTGGGCGTCGGCCTGCTGGTGATGCAGATCGGCGCCTACCTGGTGCCCGCGGTCGGCAGCCGCGACGCGATGCTGGCAATCGTGCTGGGTTCCTGCATCGGTGCCGGCCTGCTGGCCTGGACCGCGCGCGTCGGCTGCGAATGCGGCCTGGCGAGCGCCGGCCTCATGCACGCGACCTACGGCAGCGCCTTCGCCCGCCTGCCGGTGGTGCTCAACATCGTGCAGCTGATCGGCTGGACCACCTTCGAGCTCGTGATCATGCGCGAAGGCACCCAGGCCATCGGCGGCCAGGCCTTCGGGAGTTCGCTCGGCGGCCCGCTGGGCACCGTCGTCACCACGCTGCTGTGGGGCGCCGTGCTGCTCGCCTTGCTCGCGGGCTCGATGGTCAAGCTGGTGCGGCGCTTCGTGACCCGCTTCGGCTTGCCGCTGGTGGTGCTGTCGCTGGCCTGGCTAACCTGGCAGTTCGCGAGCCGGCTCCAGGCCAAGGGGCTAGAGTCCTTCTGGACCCGGCCCGGCGACGGCTCGATGGGCCTGTTCGGCGCCCTCGACCTGGTGATCGCGATGCCGGTCTCGTGGCTGCCGCTGGTGGCGGACTATGCACGCCATGGTAAACGCAGCGCGGGCGGCCTGGGCGGCGCCTTCGGCGGCACCTGGATCGGCTACGTGCTGGCCAACATCTGGTGCTACGCGCTCGGCGTGATGGTGGTGAGCGTCGCCGAGCCCGGCACCAACCTGGTCACGGCCCTGTTGCTGGCGCAGGGCGGCCTGATGGCGCTCGGCCTGATCCTGATCGACGAACTCGACAACGCTTATGGCGACATCTACTCAGGCTCGGTGTCGGCCCACAGCCTGCAGCCGCGCTGGAGCGTGCGACGGTGGGGTCTCTTGCTGGCCTCGATCTGCATCGCCTTCGCCCTGGTGTTGCCGATGCACACGCTCGAACCCTTCCTGCTGCTGCTGAGCTCGGTCTTCGTGCCCCTCTACGGCGTGATCCTCGGCCGGCTCGGCAG
>NZ_JBFUIU010001410.1:0-1438 GCF_056401695.1 Variovorax sp. P4_D9 | reverse complement strand
GCGTGATGTCGACCAGGTCGGCGATCACGGCGCTAGCGGTCGGCTCGCTGCCGGCGCCCTTGCCGTAGTAGAGCGTGGTGCCGACGGCATCGCCGTTGACCACCACCGCATTCATTGCGCCCTCGACGTTGGCCAACAGGCGCTTGGACGGCACCAGCGACGGATGCACCCGCAGCTCGATGCCCTTCGCGACGCGCTTCGTGACGCCCAGCAGCTTGATGCGGTAGCCGAGCTGCTCGGCGTACTTGATGTCCTGCGCCGCGAGCTTCGTGATGCCCTCGACGTGCGCGCGATCGAACTGCACCGGAATGCCGAAGGCGATCGCGCTCATCAGCGTCACCTTGTGCGCGGCGTCGACGCCCTCGATGTCGAAAGTCGGGTCGGCTTCGGCGTAGCCGAGGCGCTGCGCCTCCTTGAGCACGGTGTCGAAGTCGAGGCCCTTGTCGCGCATCTCCGAGAGGATGAAATTGGTGGTGCCGTTGATGATGCCGGCGATCCACTGGATCGAATTGGCCGTGAGGCCCTCGCGCAGCGCCTTGATGATCGGGATGCCACCCGCCACCGCGGCCTCGAAGGCCACCATCACGCCCTTGGCGTGCGCGGCCGCGAAGATTTCGGTGCCGTGCACCGCGAGCAGCGCTTTGTTGGCCGTGACCACGTGCTTGCCGGCGGCGATCGCCTCCAGCACCAGCTGCCTGGCGATGCCATAGCCGCCGATCAGCTCGACTACGATGTCGATCTCGGGATTGGCGATCACCGCGCGGGCGTCGTCGACCACCTGCACGCCCTCGCCGACCACCGCCTTCGCGCGCGCCGTGTCGAGGTCGGCGACCATGGTGATCTCGATGCCGCGGCCGGCGCGACGCTTGATTTCTTCCTGATTGCGGCGCAGGACCTGGAAGGTGCCGCTACCGACTGTGCCGATGCCGAGCAGGCCAACTTGGATGGGGTTCATTAGATTCGTCTTCTGGAGCAATGGGGCTCAGGCGCCCCGGTTTCGATAGCGTTCGAGGAAGCCGGCGATGCGGTTCACCGCCTCGCGCAGGTCCTCTTCGTGCGGCAGGAACACGATGCGGAAATGGTCGGGCGTGCCCCAGTTGAAGCCCGTGCCCTGCACCAGCATCACCTTGGTCTCCTTCAGCATATCGAGGAAGAACTGCCGGTCGTCCTCGATCGGGTAGACCTTCGGGTCGAGCTTCGGGAACATGTAGAGCGCCGCGCTCGGCTTGACGCAGCTGACGCCCGGGATCGCGGTGATCAGCTCGTAGGCMAGGTCGCGCTGCCGGCGCAGGCGGCCGCCCGGTCCGACCAGGTCGTTGATGCTCTGGTAGCCGCCCAGCGCGGTCTGGATCGCCCACTGGCCCGGYACGTTGGCGCACAGCCGCATGTTCGAGAGCATGTTGAGGCCCTCAATGTAGTCGCGGGCCATCTTCTTGTC
>NZ_JBFUIU010001409.1:0-1438 GCF_056401695.1 Variovorax sp. P4_D9 | reverse complement strand
AGCCTGGCCACGGTCGCCTTTGTGCTGCGGGGTCGCAGATTGAGTTTGTCGCGAACTCCGCGAACACCGCTGATGCCGCGCATCGTGTCTTCGGCGATCGAACGATGAAAGTCCCATTCGACTTCGCCGCGAAGCGTGACGAGGCCGTCTTCGACGTCAAGTTGCACGTCCTCCGCAGGCACGACACCGTTCCATTTCAGGCTTCGCACCGCAGCCAGTGCAATCTGGCGATCCGAATGGCGACGCGCCGTTTCGGCCCGAACGTCCAGGTCGAACACCAGTGCACGCACGCCCTTGACCGCATGGCCGGTGCGCTCGACCGCCAGCCTTTCGACCCAGCCCTCCACGCGGCCGGTGAGCGTTGCTACGCCATCGGAAACGTCCACGTCGAGATTGACATGGCGCGTGCAGCCGTCGCGCCCGAGCGCAGCGAGGATCTGCCGACGTAGCGCCTCGTCGGAAAGCGTAACCTTTGCTTCCATGACCGCGTTCCTCATAAGGAAGACACTAAACAGCGCCTCCGAAGCAGCCTACTTCGAACGCGGCGCGCGAATTTTGATCTGACGCAAGCCTTCCTACCGCAGTCGGCGCGGATGGCGGACACCGCGTTGGTGACCTGCGCGCGCTGCTTGGCAGGGATGTCGTCGTCGAGCAGCACCTCGCGCTGCAGCTTTTGCGTCGTGAGCATCTGCAGCACGAGCTCCTGTTCAAGTTCGTTCTTGACCGGCAGCCTTTCGTCGATCGCCGCCCGCAGCTCGAGCAGCTGGTCCACGTCCATGCCCGACACGTCAACCTGGAGGCTGTGTATCGGCTTTTTCTTGGGCGGGGCGGTCGATCCGCCCCCGGATGCAGGGGGAAGGACGGGAAGAGAAGCCATGGGTGGCCGCGTGGTCGCGGCTTCTTGTTATTGGCCTCGAAACTAGGCTGTGGGGGCGAGCCGGGTCTATCCCCGCCTATATTCGCAAGAGGACCAAGGAGAAGAAATGAAGAGAATCGTGCTGCTCGCGGCATTCGCACTCGTCGCGGCCGGCGCGCTGGCGCAGAGAGTCGGGGCGATCCATGGGGCAGGATCAACCGATTGCGGCGACTACCTGGAGGACCGGGCCAAGGGAAACGGCGGGCTCGATGCCACCTACTTCAGCTGGGCGCTGGGGTACATGAGCGCCTACAACATATACAGCCAGTACCCTCAAATCTCGCCGCTCCCGGGCTCATCGACGATCCTGGCATACCTCGACAAGCACTGTCGCGACCAGCCCCTCACGCTCGTCGCAACGGGTGTGATCTACATGATTGGCGATCTCGGGGGCAGGGAGCCGAAAAAATAGCACCCCAAGGGTGCTTCTTTGGGGCTCCGGAGCCCCTTTTCGGGCTGTTTGGGCCCTCTTCTGCGGGGCTGGCGCGCCCTTTCCGAGGTCATTTCGGGCAGGAAATGCCG
>NZ_JBFUIU010001408.1:0-1439 GCF_056401695.1 Variovorax sp. P4_D9 | reverse complement strand
ATCCAGAAGCAGGTGCTGGGCCTGCTGCAGCGGCTGCAGCGCGAGCGCGGGCTGAGCTACCTGCTGATCACCCACGACGTCGAGGTGATCCGCGCCATGGCGCACCAGGTCATCGTGATGAAGGACGGCGCCATTCTCGAATCGGGCCCGGTCGAGCACGTGCTTGACGCCCCCGCCCATCCCTACACGCAGAAGCTGGTGGCCGCGGCCCTGGCAACCTGAGACTTTGCGGGACAGACCAAGAAACTGCGCAGCAGTTTTTGCTCTGTCCGCAACAGACTAGAACAGAGGATCAAAATGTCGTTGATCGGCTACAACCGGCGCGCCGCCTGGCGGGCGGCGCTGGCCTGTATGGTGACGCTGGCGGTGGCCATGGGCCTCGGGCGCTTCGCCTTCACGCCGATGCTGCCGGTCATGCTGCACGAGGGCAAGCTCGACCTGCAGGCCGGCGGCGTGCTGGCCTCGCTCAACTACCTGGGCTATTTCCTGGGTGCCGTCAGCTGCGCGGCGATCCGCGCCAGGCCCGCCAGCATGGTGCGTGGCGGCCTCGTCGCCACTGCGGCGCTGCTGCTCGGCATGGGCCTGCTCCAGGGGTTCACGTGGTGGGGCGTGCTGCGCACCGCGGCAGGCGTCATGAGCGCCTGGACTTTCGTCTTCGCCTCCGGCTGGGGCCTGCGCCGGCTGGCCGAAACCGGGGCGCCGGCGCTGGCCGGCGTGATCTACACCGGGCCTGGCATCGGCATCGCGGCGACCGGACTGCTCGGGGGAGCGCTGGGGCGCTGGGGCTCGGAGGCCGGCTGGATCGGCTTCGGGCTGCTGTCGCTGGCGCTGATCGCCGTGATCTGGCGGGTTTTCGGCGATGGCGAATCGGCTCCGGCAGGCGCCTCGGCGGCGCCGACCGCTGCACCATCGGCCGCCGCATCGGCCGCGGCACGCCGCGACGCCGCCTGGCTGGTCGGCCTCTACGGCCTGGCGGGCTTCGGCTACATCATCACCGCGACTTTCCTGCCGGTGATCGCCCGGCAGGCGCTGCCCGGCTCGCCGTGGCCGGACTTCTTCTGGCCGCTGTTCGGCCTGGCGATCGTTCCCGGCGCGTTGATCGGTGCGCGGGCGCCGATCCACTGGGACAATCGCCTGCTGCTGGCCATCGCCTACGCGCTGCAGGCCTTCGGGGTCGTGCTGTCGGTGGCCTGGCCGACGATCTGGGGCTTCGGCCTCGGCAGCCTGATGCTGGGCATGCCGTTCACGGCCATCACCCTTTTTGCCATGCGGGATGCTCGCCGCCTGCAAGGCAACGCGTCGGCCGGCCTGATTGGCTATGCGACCGCCTCTTACGGCGTCGGCCAGATCCTGGGGCCGCTGTTCGCCGCTCCGCTAGCCCAGCGGACCGGATCGTTCGCCATACCGCTGCTGGTTGCCGCCGCGGCGCTGGCTGTCGG
>NZ_JBFUIU010001407.1:0-1442 GCF_056401695.1 Variovorax sp. P4_D9 | reverse complement strand
GTACTGGTCGCCGGCTGCGCTGTACCAACTACCGGCGTGGTCCCTCGCGGCGACGACATGTACACCGTGACCAGGCAGGGAAACAGCGCGTGGGTGACCACCGACTCCCTCAAGACGGCAGCGCTGCAGGAAGCCAACGCCTACTTCCACGGCAAGGGGAAGAAGTTCAAGTTCGTTTACAACAAGGACATTCCTGCGGGGCCGTTGGGCCGCTGGCCTGAGTCGGAAGTCCTGTTCACGTGCGAGGGCGATGCAGAAGCCTCGAAACTCCCAGCAGCCAAGCCAACCTCGGGGATCAAATCTTGAACTGGAATCGAGGCCTGCGCCGGATCAGTTGTATCTTCTGGAGCCTCCTGGCCGTCTTGGTCGGTGGCTTGTTCGCCTACTTGATCGTCGCCAGTCAAAACCCCCTACTCTCCGGTGCGTACCTCGTCGGCTCGCTCGTGGTCTTCACCTTGGGCCATCGCGTCACCTGCTGGATGATCGACGGATTTACTCGATAGGCCCTCGGTGGGAGTAGGAGGCCTCATGGTGCAACTCAATCGCCACGCGCGCCGTACACTCGCGGCCCACAAGATAGGAGGCGAAGGTGAACTGGATTGGAATGGTTGTTGGTGCCGGCTGCGGAGCGTTGATCGCTCTCATCGCCGCAACGCGAAGACGTGTTGGCGGCAATCGATCGATTTCAACTGCAGCGCGGCACCGCGATCGGCAGCGGCATCATGGTAGCGCTGGCCACAATCTTCCCGGACACTGAAATCGACCTGTCTCGGTTCAGCGGTCAGCGAAACCAGCCGTTGAAGCCTTGCCACCGTAGCGTTGCACGATGCGAGTGAAGCTGGGTCCATGGAACGAACTCCATGACCTGAGCAAAACAAGGTCTTGCCGATGTACACGCGTACCTCCCGAGTCTGTTAGACCCGGCAAAGTACGCTGTTTYTCGAGATCGAAGTTCAAGTCGGCACCAAACAAAATCGGCCTACAGCCCGCGCCAGTGCTCGATTTCGGCCCTGGCGATGATCACAGCAGTGACTGGATGTAAGCAGTTGCAATCTGCAACGCCGAACGATCAGGTCATCTTGGACGAACGATGTGCGCGTGGCCTTGTGATCTGAGCTGGCGACGATTCAGCTCTCAAGATGTTTTCGACTTCCTCTCGGAGGAATGCCGTGAAGCCGCGCACAAGGGGYCTGATCATGTTGCGATGTGGAAGCACGGCGTAGATCGTTTTCGCTCGTAGCGGATGCCTCGACAGCACTTCGACGAGCGTCCCGCGTGCCAGGTCTTTGCCCACATGAAAACGGTAGAAGTTTCCGATGCCCGTTCCCGCAAGGCAGGCTCTGCGCAGGGCGTCGCCGTTGTCGGAAAGCAGTACAGCGTGCGGGCGGACCGACTTCCAGTCGTTCCCGTTCTTGAAGTGCCACGTCTCGGCAACCTCGGAG
>NZ_JBFUIU010001406.1:0-1445 GCF_056401695.1 Variovorax sp. P4_D9 | reverse complement strand
GCGTCCAGTTCGATCTTCCGGGCAACGCGCATGGCTCAAACCTCCGCAAAGCTTGGTATGCGCAGTATACTTTACGTTCTATTATTTCGAGCGCACTACACTAGTTTCGGCGAGTGCGATTGCGAATTGCGTGGGCTACACCGGGCCCGGCGGACCGWGCTCGACAGGGCCAAGTGGCGGACTGTCAACGGGACCCGGTGGCGGACTGTCTACCGGGCCTGGAGGAGGCCTATCCACAGGCCCCGGCGGCGGACTTTCCACAGGGCCAGGGGGCGGCCTATCCACGGGCCCTGGCGGCGGGCTCTCCACGGGACCTGAAGGGGGAATGTCTACCGGCCCAGGGGGCGGACTTTCCACCGGCCCTGGTGGTGGTCTATCTACAGGTCCTGGCGGCGGTCTTTCGACTGGGCCCGGCAACAACTGGCGACGAGTTCCGCAGCAATAGCTCCGTGGCGTTTGACCGGCTGCGCGTCTGGACGGAAAGACCGGGCCGAGCTCGGTCCTACGAAAAAACTTGAATAGTGGGTGCAACTGCTCGTTCGATGAGCACCGCAGTGAAAGCCAAGCAGGATGCGGCTCCGGCGAGATGCTCAGTAGGTTATCCACAGAGTCATGCACCGGCCAAGGGGAAAACAAAGTCTTGACTTTCGTATTTTGGTGCGGTGCACAATGCCCTTTCCTCACAGGATCTCGGTGCTCTCGATGGCGCACCACCTGGCCAAGCAGCCCAATCCGTGCGTGGACGCCGCGGTCAAGGCGCTGTTGAGCAAGACGAAAAAAGCCTACGCCAAGCGCAACGCCCTGCCCCACAAGCAGCGCGCGCTGACCAAGGAGCCGCTGGAGGCGGTGCTGGAGACCTGCGACGCCTCACTCAATGGGAAGCGTGATCGCGCCCTCCTCCTCTTTGCCTGGGCCTCGGGCGGACGCCGGCGCTCGGAAGTATCGGAAGCGGTCTTCGAGAACCTGCACCGCGGCGATGAAGGCGCCTATCTGTACACGCTGGCGAGCTCGAAGACGAACCTCAACGGGAAGATCCGTCCTGAAGATGTGAAGCCGGTGGTCGGGTCGGCCGCCGTGGCCCTGGACGCCTGGCTCAAGGCGAGCGGCATCACATCAGGCCCCCTCTTCCGCCGGATCCTCAAGAACGGGAAGCTGGGCACTGACGGGCTCTCGGGGACGGCGGTTCGGGACCTCGTGACGGCGCGGTGTGCGCTCGCTGGCGTGGGAGATGATTTCTCGGCGCACTCGCTGCGCTCGGGGTTCGTGACCGAGGCGGGCCGGCAGAACATGCCCCTGCAGGAAACCATGGCCATGACCGGCCACCGCAGTGCGGATGTCGTGACGGGCTACTTCCGGGCCGGCGCCGCGCAAACGAGTGCTGTCGCTCGAATGATGGATTCAGGAAAGCGGGGCCCGGACGAGATCTAGTAGGCTATTGGCTACAT
>NZ_JBFUIU010001405.1:0-1451 GCF_056401695.1 Variovorax sp. P4_D9 | reverse complement strand
TCCGTGAGTTTCGTGAGGCCGGTGATCGGCCAGTTGCGCTCAGCCGCAGGCAGCGAAGAGTTCTCCGTGCAGCCGCTGGAAGGCCTTGGCCGAACGATCATTGGCGCCCAGCCCGAGGATGACGCGCCGGCCATGCTCGATGAGGCGCCCGGCGCGGTAGATGAGTTCCTGCATCACCGTCTTGATGCGCCGGCGCTTGGCCGCGTGGCGTACCGGCGCATCGGRCCCCAGCAGCCCGGCCTGGCCCATCAGGCGCAGGATAWTCATGGCCAGCGCCGCGAGCTCGCACACCAGGTAATTGGTATCGAACTTGCCCGAGGGCAGCCGCTCCAGATCGAGGTCGGTCTTGAACTCGGAATGGAACTGCTCGTGCGTGCCGTGGTCGGCGTACAGCGCGACGATGGCTTTCGCATCGAACTGTTTGGCGCTCAGGCTCGTGCTCCAGCCGTCCAGCGTGAGCTTGGGCTCGATTAACAACTGGCCCTTCGCGTCGATGGTGCGTTCAGTCAGGCGCAGCACGCGGCGCAGTGGCCGCTCGATGCCTTCGATGTGCAGCGCCTCTTCCCACAGCGTCACGCGCTTGCCCGCGCGGGGATGCTCCCAGATCGTGGCGGTGTCACCATCAAGGCGCTCGGCCAGCGCCGCCACGTTGGTCGTGCGCGGGTTCCACTTGATCAGCCAGTCCAGTTGCGGCACGCCYGCAGCGTTATACGACTCCATCTCGCACACCARCTCCGCGGAGTCGAAGCCAGAGTCCAGGCGTGCCAGGATCGGCGCCTTCGGACCCGCCGCGCTCAGGCGCTGCGCCATCGGGATCACACGCTCGAAGTTGAATTKCGTCTCCCGTGCCGAATGCTGCACGCCAGGGCGCAGCGCCARCTCCAGGCAGAACCCGTGCGAGCCCAGGTACGCGGCCAGCGGGCAGTAGCCATCGACCCCGGTGTAGGTGCGTCCCACGCCGTCCTTRGTGGTGCCGCCGTTGTCCATGGCGAACGTGTCGACATCYAGCGGCAGCCAGCCACAAGGCAAGACGCCATAGTCGACCCGCGTGCTGTCCAGCAGCTTCTCGATCAGCGTCGGCAGGAAGTCAAACAGCTCGTCCGCGCGCGTGTCCATGCGCTGGCGCAGCGTCGAGCTGGAGGGCAACAGCTGGATGCCCAGCGCCTGCTTGAAGAAGGCATCGCCGCGGAAGTTCTCAATCGCATCGAAGTCGCTCTTGCCCTGCACCAGCAGGCCCAGGTAGCTGCGCAGGATGTCGCTGTTGGCAACGCCATTTCTCACGGGCAAGGCGGCATCGAGTTGCTTGAACACCGGCGCGAGTCGATTCAGGTGATGTCCTACCAGCGCCAGACCGGCTACCGGGGTGAGGTCGTAGTCGAGTTGCTTGACGATGAAGGGGCGCATTGGAAGGAATCGGATACTGCGTTTGCAACAGGCCCATACAGGCCCAT
>NZ_JBFUIU010001404.1:0-1452 GCF_056401695.1 Variovorax sp. P4_D9 | reverse complement strand
ATGTCAACGTGGTGTTCCTGCTGACCTTCGCAGTGGGCTCGGGGCTTGCCGGCCTGGGCGGTGCGCTCGGCGCCGAGATCCTCGGACTCGATCCGACCTTCCCGCTCAAGTACATGATCTATTTCCTCATCGTGGTCTCGGTCGGCGGCACCTCGTCGATCACCGGGCCGCTGCTGGCCGCGCTGCTGCTCGGCATCGCCGACGTGGCGGGCAAGTACTTCATCCCGAAGATGGGCGCCTTCACGGTCTACCTGCTGATGATCCTGATCCTGATGTGGCGGCCGCAGGGTCTGTTCACGCGCAAGGGGGGCAAGTGATGGATTTCCAGCAGCTCTTGCTCAAGAAGGCGGGTTGGCGGCCCTGGGAATACGCGCTCTGGGCGCTGGCCTTCGTGCTGCCGCTGGTCATGCCCTCGCACGCGCTGATGATCAACGAGATCGCCATCGTCGCGCTGTTCGCGATGTCGCTCGACCTGATCCTCGGCTACACCGGCATCGTGTCGCTGGGCCACGCGGCCTTTTTCGGCTTTGGTGCCTACACCGCGGCGCTGTTTGCCAAGCACGTGATGCCCGATCCCACGATCGGCCTGCTGGTTGCCATCGCGCTGTCGGCAGTGCTCGGCGCCGTTGCCAGCGTCACCATCCTGCGCGGCAGCGACCTGACCCGGCTGATGGTCACGCTGGGCACCGCGCTGCTGCTGCTCGAACTGGCCAACAAGCTCGACTGGCTGACCGGCGGCGCCGACGGCCTGCAGGGCGTGGTGATGGGGCCGGTGCTGGGCTTATTCGACTTCGACCTGCTCGGACGCACGGCGGCCTGGTACTCGATCTCGGTGATGCTGCTGCTGTTTGTGCTGATGCGCCGGCTGGTGCATTCGCCCTTCGGCGCCACGCTCAAGGCGATCCGCGACAACCGTCTGCGCGCGATGGCGATCRGCATCCCCGTGGTGTCGCGGCTGGCCGTGATCTACACCGTGGCCGCGGCCATCGCAGGCGCCGCCGGCGCACTGCTGGCGCAGACCACCGGCTTCGCCTCGCTCGACGTGCTGGCCTTCGACCGCTCGGCCGACGTGGTGCTGATGCTGGTGATCGGCGGCGTCGGCTGGCTCTATGGCGGCATCGCCGGGGCGATCGTCTTCAAGCTGCTGCAGGACACGCTGTCGACCGTCACGCCGCAGTACTGGATGTTCTGGATCGGCCTGATCCTGGTGCTGCTGGTGCTGGTGGGGCGCGACCGGCTGCTGAAGCCCTGGACCTGGCTCGGCGGCGTTCGCAAGGCGGTGAAGCCATGAGCGATACGGTGCTTTCCGCCACCGGCCTGGTGATGCGTTTCGGCGGTATCACGGCCACCAACAACGTCACGCTCAACCTCAGGCGCGGTGCACGCCACGCATTGATCGGACCCAACGGCGCCGGCAAGACGACACTGATCAACTTGCTGACCGGCGTGCTC
>NZ_JBFUIU010001403.1:0-1453 GCF_056401695.1 Variovorax sp. P4_D9 | reverse complement strand
GGACTCAAGCAGGCGGTGGCCGCCGACGATATCGCTCGAGTCACCCTATTCGCCCACCGAATGGCGGGCGCCAGCAAGATGGTCGGTGCGCTCGCGTTCGCAGCCGCATGCGAGACCATCGAGCGCGCCAGCCGCAGCGGCGACTGGAAGGCGGTTCTCGCCGGCATGTCGGCGTTCGAGCAGGAACGGATGCGCCTGGCTGCTTATTTCGAGGGTCGCAAGGAAACGGCTTGACGGGCAAGTCCGTCCCGTTCAGTTACGTTTGCCGCATTCGCCGGTCACGCTGTCTCCGGACGACGATCCACATCTGCCGAGGCTCCTGGCCCGCTGACGCCCTCGTGCGCGAGCTACTGGCCCGCACGCGCCGCGCCTACGCGCAGCGCGGCGCATGGCCGCGCAAGCAGCGCGCGCTGACCAAGGATCCGCTGCAGGCGCTATTGGCCACCTGCGACGAGACCCTGCGCGGGCAACGCGACCGCGCCCTGCTGCTGTTTGCCTGGGCCACCGGCGGGCGGCGCCGCTCCGAAGTGGCCGCCGCGACGATGGCGTCGGAGAAAGTAAATCTGATACCGGCCACGCGCGCCGTTTGTCTCAGGGCGGCTGCTTCCGTGGTCCGAGATTACCGTCGCAAAAAAGAAAGTAAATCTGGTACTTCGCATCCGCGCAAACCAAATTCGATACTTCGCGAATCGAACGCCGCAAACGCTGCGTAAGGTGTTGGATCATTAGGAGTTTCGCGCCACGCTTCTCGACCCCGCTGGACGCGCCACGCCCGCGAGGTGCTTCGCTGCTCGAAGGCTTCAGCGCCAAACTGGCCAGACGGATCCGTCTGTTCGATCGTGCGACATTCGATCAGTGGCTTCGCCTGGAGGCGGCATTCTGGCTCGATGCACAGTTGCTGGATGCACCTTTTCGCTGCAAGCACTGTCGCAGTTGCTATTCCTCTCTCGGCTACGCGCCGCCGGCGATTTACAGGTGCCTTGCGCCAAAGTCGCGCGCCGCGGTGACGCGCGCCGCTATCGGCTGAAAGCCGTATGCGCTGAGCTGCCGAGCGCGCGTCAACATTGGCGGCACAGCGGCACAGCGGCACAGCGGCACAGCGGTATCACATTTACTTTCCGGAGTGGCCAGACCCTTGCTGCATGCGGCCTGGCCCGCGGAGGGGGCTCCCCAGCCCACGGGTAGTCACACTTTTACGGTCACGCTTGGAACGGATTTACTTTCTTCTACGCCTGGCCGACGGCGAGGCACAGCAGCTTCCCCTTGCCATCGTCCAGGCCGCCCAGCAGTTCTGGGACGTCGCCCGGCGCGAGGCCGACCAGGTGCAGCTCCAGAAGACAGCGGAATGGATCGTTTATGGCCTAGTCCAGCCAATTCCTCACAGGCCGTCGTCGCGCCTACAGGCGATCACCAATGCAGAGAGCGCAGCGCCTCCCGCAGCAGCGATCAGCAC
>NZ_JBFUIU010001402.1:0-1457 GCF_056401695.1 Variovorax sp. P4_D9 | reverse complement strand
GGACGAAGCACCAGTCCCAACATCTGCCCGAGATAGCCGACGCGCTGCTCAAATGTATGTCCGCTGATCGCGATTTTTCGATCCAACCCCGCGCGCCTGTTTGAGGCAATCGAGGCATTAAACCAGCGAAGAACTTGATCTCGTCCGGCTCACGGCCGGCACGTTCGGCTGCCGCTCTCAGTGCAAAACGCTGGCTACGAGCGTCCGCGATCGTGAACACCGCGCCGATTACGCCGCTCGCGTAGCAACCTGCGACGTCTCGCCCCTGCTCACCACGCCGGCCTGGAAGATTACCGGTTGGCCCTGCTCCGAAGGTGGGAGCGGCAACGGGCCGCTCGCTGCGACATGCCGTCCACGCAGATTGATCGGCTGAATCTTTGCCGGGTCCGCAATATGCCCGGTTTTCTGGTCATGTAGCCAGGCATCTTCCTCCCAGCTTCCTCACAGTGCTTGGACGACTTGAATGACTTCATGGAGCCGTTCGTATTTTTCTATGCGCGGGGGCAACTCGCGGCCGTAATTGGCAGCGATCGAAGGATCATTGGTCGGTACCGCGTTCCACCCTGCACGGCCGTGGCTCATGAGATCTAGGGCCTTGAACTGCCTTGCAAGAGTGTACGGCTCGGTAAAGGTGGACGAGCCAGTGGCAACCAACCCAATCCGCTCGGTCCCGCGTGCGACCGCAGCAAGCGTCATCATCGGCTCAAGATTGAGCTGCTGCGCATCGGTCGCGATGTCCGCTTTCAGCGCTGGAAAGTCGGGCATGAAGAGGAACTGAAATTTCCCCCGTTCAGCAATTTGGGCGTACCGCACCAGATTATCGAAGTTGGTGAAGCCCATTGGATCAACTCCCGGCATTCGCCAAGCGCCAGGCTGGGAGCCGTAGCCATTTCCAAAAACCATGCCGACGAGCATTTGCTTTTTCACTTTCATCCTTTCGTTATCCGAATTTAATTATTTCACTTTTGGTTTGGCGATGTGTTCCACGAAACGCAGCTCGGCTTGAACGCGAAATTCTTGGTGAGTGCTCGAACAAGCTTGCACATCTAGGATGCTGGAGAACGGCGTGGGAAGCATGACTGCATCAACTTGCTTAATGGCTTTCCGCGATGTAACCGGACGGACGCCGATCCGCATTGGGAGCTTCTCGGGAAATCCGCCCCGGGCGGTGGTTTGGCGCCCGGCCTGTGATCAGGCACTACCGCGCSAGCGGTTTAGTGTGCGCCCGTGAAGGCGTGCCATTTGCAGGGTGAAAGTCCCTGTCGGAGTTGGCCGCAGCTCCGTAGCTGAAGGTAACTGCGTCGTCGCGAGGCGAGGTGGGGAGCAACCGGAAGCGAATTGTCGGTCCGTAGGATGACGAACCTGTTTCGGCGGGGTATGGCGGCGAGCCTGCACTAAAGTGGCGAAGCCTGGAAGGAATGCATCACGCTGGCGTGGCGGTTAAAGCGGTGATGTGG
>NZ_JBFUIU010001401.1:0-1460 GCF_056401695.1 Variovorax sp. P4_D9 | reverse complement strand
CTCATTGAGCGCTCCATGCCGACGCCGCAAGCTTGTGGAGATGGGCGCCGATGTCCTCGGGCCAGGCCGCGACGAGTTGCCCGAAGCGCTCGCGTTCGCCGGCGAACAGCGCGCGCGCGGCTTCCTCGAATCCGGGCAAGGATCCGGCGATCACGGTCATGAAACGATAGGCGGCTTCGCGCGCCGCACGCACGGCATCACGGTCGGCGTTGACGCGACTGGCCTCCTGAACCAGGCGCCGCAGGGCCACCGAGGCGCCACCGGGCTGGCGATTGAGCCAATCCCAGTGGCGCGGAAGGAGGGTGACCTCGCGCGCCACGACGCCGAGCTTGGGACGCCCCACGCCGCGTGGCGCCTCTGCGGAAGCGTCGGCGCCGGCTTCCGTTGTCGCCGCGCCGGCCCTCTGATGGACGTCGAAGTCGAGCAGTTCGCCGGTCTGTTCATTGAACACGAGATAGGGCGTGTCGTCGTCGCGCTCGCGCAGGCGCGCCAGCACTTCGGACTGGCTGCCCTGGGCGATGCGTTTCAGGTCGGCAAAGACGATCAGGTTGAGGGCGACTGAATCGCTGGTTTCCTGTGGCAAGTTCATGTTTCCGATATTACCCGGGTAAATATAGCTCCTCAATATACCCGGGTAAAAATAAAGAGCTCAGCCGGCCCGCAGGCGCCGCCAGCCGCGACGGATGCGGCGCGTCATGGCCCGCACCAGGCGCCAAGTGCGGCGCTCGCGAACGCGTGCCAGCAGCCCGTCCTTCCAGCGTTTCCAGCGCGGATAGAAACGCGCGAACCATGGGATGCGCATCAGCGCCGGCTCGACCAGCTGGAACAGCCGTGCCAAGACCGCGGTGCCCACCAGCTTGGCGGCGAACAATAGCAGCAGGGCACTCATCGTGTGGCCTTCGCCGAGCAGGAAGAGTCCGAAAAGTTTGACCGGCAGCAGCATCAATGCCGGCAGAAAGAAGGCCAGCACCGCGCCCCAGGGCGGCAGCGCGCGCACCGCGGCCTCGATGCGAGCCCAGACGCGCAGCCGCGCCAGCCGGGATGCGCCGCGGGCCAGCGGCTCCCAGCCCCACTCCTCGAACAGCAGCACCGGCACCAGCAGGGCCATGCCGAGCAGGCTCAGGAGTTTCTTCAAGATACGCATTCGGCGCCATTGTCCCCCTGGGGCCTATGGCAAACTTCCGCGCTTCATCCGCCAGGCGCCACGGGCGCCGTGTTCCCTGGGACTTTCCTCCTCATCCATGCAGAAAATCATTCGCCAGCTCGCGGCCGAGATCAAGGTCGGCGAGCATCAGGTGAAGGCTGCCGTCGAGCTGCTCGACGGCGGTGCCACCGTGCCCTTCATTGCCCGCTACCGCAAGGAGGCCACCGGCGGCCTCGACGACATCCAGCTGCGTGAGCTCGAGGCCCGGCTGTCCTACCTGCGCGAGCTCGAGGATCGCCGCGCGGCCGTGTTGAAG
>NZ_JBFUIU010001400.1:0-1463 GCF_056401695.1 Variovorax sp. P4_D9 | reverse complement strand
GTCTACTTTCCGACCACCGCCATCGTCTCCTTGCTGTACGTCATGGAGAACGGCGCTTCGGCCGAGATCGCCGTGGTCGGCAACGAGGGGGTGGTGGGCATCTCGCTGTTCATGGGAGGAGAGTCCACTCCCAGTCGCGCCGTCGTGCAGAGCGCAGGCCATGGCTTCCGGCTCAAGGCACAGGTGATCAAAGAGGAGTTCAACAGGGCCCCTGTCCTTCACCTCCTGCTGCGCTACACCCAGGCGCTGATCACGCAGATGGCGCAAACGGCCGTCTGCAACCGGCACCACTCGCTGGATCAGCAACTGTGCCGCTGGCTGCTGCTGAGCCTGGACCGGCTGCAGGGCAGCGAGCTCGTGATGACGCAGGAACTAATCGCCAACATGCTTGGGGTGCGCCGCGAAGGTGTGACCGAAGGTGCACTCAAGCTGCAGAGGGCTGGTCTGATCAGTTATGCGCGGGGTCACATCTCGGTGCTGGACCGGCAAGGGCTGGAGCAGCGCTCCTGCGAGTGCTATGCGGTGGTCAAGAAGGAATACGACAGACTTCTTCCGGACAAGATCGCCATCTAGACAGGGTCGTCGGCGTGGGTCGCACCTTGGGCGTCGATGTGCGTTGCCGTACAGTGACCCCTGAGAACACAGTGAACGGAAACTCCGCACGGCCCCGGAGCGGATGAGGATGCCCCGGTCGGCGCAGGCGTCTCGAACTTCGAACCGACGAACAGGATGCGGAAACATGCATAAAGTCGACGACATCGCAACCAAGCTGCTGGGCTCGCGTTACGACGCCCTCGACGAGCGAACGAAGCGTGTCGCGCGGCATATCGCGGAGCGAACGCATGTTTCGCGCAATGTCGTGGCAGACGCCGATGGCGGGCAGTCATTTGGCCAGCGCGCGGCAGACGCAGTCGCGTCCTTCGGCGGGTCCTGGACCTTCGTCGGGCTCTTCGGCGCGACCATGCTGATGTGGGTCGCGCTCAACGCCCTGCTCCTGGCGACCCGCAGCACGACCTTCGATCCCTACCCATTCATCCTGCTCAACCTGTTTCTTTCGATGCTGGCTGCGGTGCAGGCGCCGATCATCCTGATGTCGCAGAACCGGCAATCCGAGAAGGACCGGATCCATGCGGAGCACGACTACGAGGTCAACCTCAAGGCCGAACTCGAGATCATGCTGCTGCACGACAAGATCGATCAGTTGCGCGAGCGCCAATGGGAAGAGTTGCTGGAGATCCAGAAGCAGCAACTCGCGCTGTTGACTGGCTTGATCGAGAAGAAGACCCGGTCGCCGTAGCCTGCAAGCCTTAGGGCAACGCTGATCAAGAGCCGTTTATTGGCTATCCAGTRTGCCGATGGCACGAGACGCATGAATTGAGACTGCTTTCGCGGGTTTTGCCCGAAATCGGAGCRGGATTCAGCGCGCCYTGACCCAATTTGGGCCGTTGCGCGAGCCCGCGGCT
>NZ_JBFUIU010001399.1:0-1478 GCF_056401695.1 Variovorax sp. P4_D9 | reverse complement strand
GTAGAGCACGCCGATGGCACGCTCCAGCCGTGGATGCGACAAGCCTGCCACCACCTCCCCGGATGCCGGACCGCGCAGCGGCAGGATGAAGTTCGCGACCTTCGATTCATGGCAAAGGCGCTCGTAGCTTCCGGCCATCGAGGCGCGCACCGGCTTGACCTCGTCGCCGCCGGAACGGTGGAGGTCGAGGGGATGACGACCTACGAATCGCTGGTGGCCGCGACGCTGCCGCAAGGCGTGATGCCGGCCGTCGTGCCCCAGCTCAAGACCATCACGGTGGGCGGCGCGGTCGCCGGTGTCGGCATCGAGGCGACCTCGTTTCGCCATGGACTCGTTCACCACACGCTGCTCGAATTCGACGTGCTGCTGCCGGACGGCCGCGTGGTCACCTGCACGCCGGACAACGCGCATCGCGACCTGTTCTTCGGCTTCCCCAATTCGTACGGCTCGCTCGGTTATGCGTTGCGCCTGGTGCTCAGGACATCGCCGGTGAAGTCCTGTGTGAGTGTCGAGCATCTTGGCTTCTCGCGGCCCGACGGGTTCTTTGCGGCGCTGGCAGAGCGCTGCAAAGGTGATGCCGATTTCATCGACGGCGTGGTCTTCGATGCGCACTCCCTGGTGCTCAACGTCGCGCGTTTCGTCGATCGCGCGGCATCGCCGAGCGACTACAGCTTCGAGCGCATCTATTACCGCTCGCTGCTCGACACGCCGATCGACGAACTGAGGACGGTCGACTACCTCTGGCGCTGGGACACGGACTGGTTCTGGTGCTCCCGGAACTTCGGCGCGCAGAACGCACTGGCGCGCCGCCTGTTCGGGCGCTCGCGGCTGAATTCGCGCACCTACACAAAGCTGATGCGCTGGAACGCCCGCTGGATGGGCGCCAGGCTCTCGCGCCTTGTCGGACGCCATCCCGAATCGGTGATCCAGGACGTCGACCTGCCCATCGAGAAGGCGCCGCAATTCCTGGGCTTCCTGTTGCGGGCGATCGGCATCCTGCCGATCTGGATCTGCCCGATGCGGGTTCCCGAGCCGCACGCCGACTTCGCGCTGTATCCGCTCGACAAAGGCACTCTCTACGTCAACTTCGGTTTCTGGGATGTGGTGCAGTCGAGATCGGCGCATGAGGTCGGTCATTTCAACCGGCTGGTCGAGCGCGAGGTGCTGCGCCTGGGCGGAATCAAGTCGCTTTATTCGGATTCCTTCTTCACGCGCGACGAGTTCGACCACGCCTACGGCGGCGCGGCGTACGCGGCACTGAAGGCCCGCTACGATCCGGGCGGCCGCGCGCTCGAACTCTACGACAAGTGCGTGCGCCGGGTTTAGGGCTTGAGGGCCGGTTGTGCAGGCGCTGGCTTCGTTCCCCTGGAGACTTCGACGGTCTTCGCCGCCGCGTCCTTCGCAGCCTGTGCCGCCCGCTGCGTGGCCTCCGCGGCCTTCTGAAGCGCTTCACGCGCGGCAGCCGCGGCCTTCTCGGC
>NZ_JBFUIU010001398.1:0-1480 GCF_056401695.1 Variovorax sp. P4_D9 | reverse complement strand
CCGCTATCGTTTTGATAGCGAGCTTTCCTTACTGCGATTGGTGCCGGAGAGATGAATCGAACACCCGACCTTCTCATTACGAATGAGCAGATAAATGGATGGATGTGCGTTGATTCATGTTGATCTCCGAGTGAAGCGTCAGAGGGAGAATCCCAAAAATCGACGTGGATGGCGCATCGCTGTTGATCCGAATATCAAAAATTCTCTTACATCGGCCGTTACTTCCTGGGCCGATGTAAGAGAATGGCTGAATGGCCAAAATTGCACTCACCGCGCCGCGCGTCGCCGGCTTTTCGTGTCCGCCTGGTAAGGCGCAGGCGTTCCTGTGGGATAGCAAGGCGCCTGGACTCGGACTACGCGTCACGCCTCGCGGGACGCCGGCCTTCATCTTCCAGAGCGTCTATCAGGGCAAGAGCCTGCGCATCACGATCGGCGACGCCCAGGCGTGGCGCATCCCGGACGCGCAAGCCAAGTCGAGGGAATTACAGCGTCAAATTGACGAAGGTCGTGACCCGCGCGAGGTAAAGGCCGAGGTCGTCGCCGCCGACGTGGCGAAGCGTGACACCGAGCGGCAACAGGCGGTGACGGTCGGCGAAGCGTGGCTCTCGTACTTGGCCCGCGGAAAGCCCAAGAAAAAGGCCGCATGGAAGCCTCGCTACCTGGTCGACCTGCACAAAATGGCGTCGGTTGGGGGCGAGCCGAAGAAGCGGGGCAAGGGCGTGACATTGCCTGGCCCGATCGCGGCACTCCTCTCGACCAGTCTGAAAGACATCAACCCGAAGAGCTTACGCGCGTGGCACCAGCGTCAAGCGGAACGCGGCCCGGTGCAAGCGGCGCGCGCCGTCCAGATGTTCTCGGGCTTCCTGCGCTGGTGCAGCACCCAGGATGAATACGACGGCATCGTCGACCCGCTCGCCGCTCGAGATGCGAAGGTTCAAGACGCGCTTCACTCAGGTGCTGGGAACCGGCGCACGGACGCAATCGAGGAGGCCCAGTTGGAGACGTGGTTCGCCGGCGTGGGCCACTTGCGAAACACGACTGCGGGCGCTTACCTTCAAGGACTTCTACTGACCGGCGCTCGGCGCGAAGAGCTGGCAGCGCTCAAGTGGGCTGACATCGACTTTCGCTGGGGTCGGCTCACGATCGCCGATAAGGTTGGCGAGACACGTACGCTGCCCCTCGCGCCTTACCTTCACCACTTGCTCCACGCCTTGCCTCGCGTCGCGGACAACCCGCATGTCTTCGCGGCGCCAGTAGCGAAGTCGGGTCGTATCGCCGATCCGCGCAGCGCCCATGCCGAGGTGCTCGCGCATGGGGGGCTCCCTCACGTCACGATCCATGGCTTGCGTCGCACGTTTGCCCTCATGGGCGAGGCCGCAGGCTGCCCGGCAGGCGCCATTGCACAAATCATGGGTCATCGGCCGGGTAGCATGGCGGAGAAGTACAAGCCGCGGACCATCGACCAGCTTCGGCCATACAT
>NZ_JBFUIU010001397.1:0-1484 GCF_056401695.1 Variovorax sp. P4_D9 | reverse complement strand
CTCCAGCACCGGACCCTGCTCGATGTGGAGTTCGACGAAGGCATGGGGCACGATGGCGCCGCAGGCCATATCTCCCGCGTAGCCGATCCGCTGCAGTTCGTCGCCGAGGCGCTTGCCGTCGCTGCCGATCGTGTCGAGCGCGGTCGACAGCGGGTAGCCGCCGGCGTAGACCAGCGAGCCCATCATGTCGGGCTGGAAGCGCACGCCTTCCTCGTTGGTGAAAGCGGCCACGACCAGCGGGCGCCGGGTCACGATGTTCCGCTCGTTGAGCCAGCGGACCAGCTCCAGGCCGGCCATCACGCCGTAGTTGCCGTCGTAGCGGCCACCGGTGGCCACGGTGTCGATGTGCGAGCCGGTCATCACCGGTGCCGCTTCCGTCCTGCCTGGGCGGACGCCGAAGATGTTGCCGATCTGGTCGACCCGGACGCTCAGGCCCAGCGCTTTCATCCAGCTCACGAGCTGGTCCCGGCCTCGCTGGTCGGCGTCGGTCAGCGCCAGGCGGCAGACGCCGCCGCCATCGATCGCGCCGATGGCGGCATGGGCCTCGATCCGTTGCATCAAGCCGTCCTGCCCGATGGCATGGGCCGCCTGCCAGCCCCGCTGGACTTCCAGCACGGCCTCGTGGCCGCGCCCCGCCAGCAGGGCGTAGACCGCCGGCGCAGTGGCGCCTTCGGTGTTGATCAGCAGCACACGCGATCGGGCATCGAGGGCCGCGGTCCGCCGCCCCTCCGGGCTGCGCGCCAGGACCTGCAGCGCCGCCAGGCCGGCCGCACCGGACTCGCCGGCCACGACCGGAATGTCGCCGAAGCGGCCCTCGGCCAGCACGCGCATGGCCTCGCCGGCCTGCGCATCGGAAACGGTCATGAACAGGTCCACCGCCGGCTGCAGGAAACGCCAGGCCAGGGGCGAGGTCTGGCCGCAGGCCAGCCCAGCCATCAACGAGTCGACGCTGCCGGTGGCCCGCGCGGGCCGACCCTGGACCGCGCTCTGCAGCAGGCAATCGGCCTGCTCGGGCTCGACCACAATGAGCTGCGGGCGCTGCTCGCCGTAGCGCTCCCAGAAGTGGCTCACGATGCCCGCGGCCAGGCCGCCGACCCCGCCCTGCAGAATGACGTGGGTGTAGGGACAGTCCGCGCCGTCGGGCACTGTCTCCAGCAGTTCCTCGGCCACGACGCCGTAACCTTGCATGACGTCGCGCGGCACTTCCTCGTAGCCCTCGTAAGAGGTGTCGGACACCACCTCCCAGCCATTGGCGCGGGCCAGCCGCGCGGCCTCGTCGACCGACTCGTCGTAGTTGCCGGCGATGCGCCTGATCTCGGCGCCGAAGGCGGCAATCGCCTCCTCGCGCTCGACGCTGACCTTGGCGTGCAGGACGATCACGCAGCGGCAGCCGATGCTCTGGGCAGCGGCCGCCAGGGCACGGCCGTGGTTGCCGTCGGTGGCGCTGATGACGACGAAGTCGCGCAGCGCGGCCGCGTGCTGGC
>NZ_JBFUIU010001396.1:0-1486 GCF_056401695.1 Variovorax sp. P4_D9 | reverse complement strand
GTCAGACCGTTGGAGAATGGGTGCGTGGTCAGATGCACGGTGACCGGGTCCTTCTTGTCCTGGGTCAGGGAGCGAATCCGCTGGAGACTGGCAATGAAGGCTTCCACCTGCTCTGGCCCCTTGATCGCATTCAGCCCCAGGCCCCCCACCGTGAACGCGCGGTAGCGTTTGCCGCCGTCGAAGGCGTCGAACGCGAAGGACGCAGTGCCCATCGTGTGCCCGGGGGTCTCGAAAGCCTGCAGCGTCACGCCGCCGACCTTGAGAATCTGGCCGTCCGTCAATACCTGGTCGCGTTCGATCATGGTCCAGCGATCTGGCCGGCTGGCCGACTGAACCGCAGATTCGGCCGCTTCGCGCCAGCCTTCGGATGTCATGGCGAAGCGGGCGTTGGGCAACTTCGATTTGAGCTTCGCTGCGCCGCCTGCGTGATCGAAGTGACCATGAGTCACTACGACCTGCCGGATGTCGTTGGGCTCGAACCCGATTCTGCGGATGTTGTCGAGCATCGTATCGGTGTAGGGACCGTAGAGGGTATCGATCAGCACGTGACCCGATGGCGAGGTAATCAGCCACGCCGATACCCAACAGATGCCCACGTAGTACACGTTGTCGAACGCCTGGTACGGCTCGATGGTCTGCAGTGCGGCATCCTGCAGGAAGCGACCCAGGTCTGGCGGCATGCGGCCGGTTTCGCCGAACACGGTGAACATGGCGGCGATAGGCGCCGATTCGCAGCGTGTGGTGAGCGGATCCTGCGCCGACGCAGCGGTAGCCGACGCGGCCAGTCCCGCTGCCACAAGTGTTCGAATCACGGAGCGCGGGCTTCTATGGCGGCCAGCGAAACTCGACATGGACTTGTCTCCTTGCATTGTTGTAGGTGTGGTTGTGCCCAGGGGGAAAAGTGTGTCGGAGCGACGCCACGAGGGCAATCAACAAATTTTGTTCCATTGATTAGAAATCCTTCATGGTTTCCGCGCGTTCCGTTCTCTACCACCGGATCGTTCGGTCAGTGCGATTCGGCATCTGACCCGTGGGCGTGCTGCCGCTGTTGCTCCCTGTATGCGAGCAGTTCGACGAAGGCGCGGACCTTTGCGGGGCGAAAGCGTGCGGCCGGAAAAACCGCATGGATGCCGCCGGAAGGAAGGCGCCACTGGGGCAGGACCTGGATGAGTCGGCCGGCGGCGAGTTCGTCTGCAATCGCGTAGTCCGGGAGCACAGAGAGCCCTGCGCCCTGGCACACGGCCTCGCGCACCGCGAGCGTCGCATCGAGAAAAATAGAGGCCTGCACATTCACGGCTTGGCGCTCGATCTCGTTTCGCGAGAAATTCCACCGGAGGTGCTCACGCAAGGCGGTGTTGGCGACAAAAGGCAAATCCGCGATCTCCTTAGGCTCAGTGAGTCGCGCCGCCTGTGAAGCCATGGAGGAGGGCGCGACAAGCAATTGCCGGAAGTTGCCGATYTTGCGCGCCTGCTGACTGGTCTCGGC
>NZ_JBFUIU010001395.1:0-1490 GCF_056401695.1 Variovorax sp. P4_D9 | reverse complement strand
GTGCCGACCCAGCGCTCCAGCATGCGGTCGCGCACGCTGTAGGCCAACGCCATGTACCAGTCGTGGGGCGTCGCGATGGCCGGGAAGCGCGCCTGCAGGCACGCGAGGTTGTCGACCACGGCTTGTTGCAGCGCCTCGGCCGACAGGCCGGTGCGCGTCGGTTCGAGTGGCCGCTCGAGACTCATCCCGGCCACACCCACTCGGTGAACTCGGGGCGGTCCGTGCCCTGGCTGCGCGCATAGTTGAGGTTGTCGATGATGGTGTTTCTCATCTCCTCCTTGAGATGCGCGGACTTGTTGCGCAGGCGCGGCACACGGTCGATCACGTCGATCACGAGGTTGAAGCGGTCCACCTGGTTCAGGATCGCGAGTTCGAGCGGCGTGTTGATGTTGCCCTTCTCCTTGTACCCGCGCACGTGGAGGTTGCCATGGTTGCGGAAGCGATATGCCAGCTTGTGGATCAGCCACGGATAGCCGTGAAAGTTGAAGATGATCGGCTTGTCCACGGTGAACAGGCTGTCGAACTCGCGATCGGTCGATCCGTGCGGATGCTCGCTGATGGRCTGCATCTTGAACAGGTCCACGACGTTGACGAAGCGCAGCTTGAGATCGGGAAGATGTTCGCGCAAGAGCGCGGTGGCCGCGAGCGATTCCTGGGTCGCCACGTCGCCGCACGAGGCCATCACCACGTCGGGTTCTTCGCGTTCGTCGTTACTTGCGGCAGCCCAGATGCCGATGCCCTTGGCGCAGTGCATGACGGCCTGGTCCATGGTGGTGAACTGCAGGTGCTTCTGCTTGTCGGCGACGATCACATTGATGCAGTCGGTCGAGCGCAGGCAGTGGTCGGCCACCACGAGCAGCGTGTTGGCGTCCGGCGGAAGGTAGACGCGCGTGACGCTCGGGCTCTTGTTGGTCACCAGGTCGATGAAGCCAGGATCCTGGTGCGAGAAGCCGTTGTGATCCTGCCGCCACACGGTCGACGACAGCAAGATGTTTTCCGACGCGACCGACGCCCGCCACGGCAYGTGGTTCTTGCAGATGTCGAGCCATTTCGCGTGCTGGTTGAACATCGAGTCCACCACATGCGCGAAAGCCTCGTACGTGTGGAAGAAGCCGTGGCGGCCGGAGAGCAGGTAGCCTTCCAGCCATCCCATGAGCGTGTGCTCCGAGAGCATCTCCATGACGCGCCCGTCGCGCGCCAACTCTCCGCCATCGGCGTCCTCCGGCAGCATGTCGGCCAGCCAGGTCTTCTTGCTGACCTGGTAGATCGACTGCAGGCGGTTGGAGGCGGTCTCGTCCGGACCGAAGACTCGAAACGTCGTCATGTTCTCGCGCATCGTGTCGCGCAGGAATTCGCCAAGCGGCTTGGTGTTCTCATAGAGCACTTTGCCCGGATGCGTCACCTCCACAGCGTAGTCGCGGAAATCTGGCAGCTTCAGTTCGCGGCGCAGCACGCCGCCGTTGGCGTGCGGGTTCGCGCTCATGCGACGC
>NZ_JBFUIU010001394.1:0-1492 GCF_056401695.1 Variovorax sp. P4_D9 | reverse complement strand
GCGTGTTGTCGGCCGGCCCGACCCGGCTCGATGTGTTCGCCCGCCATGCGCTACCGTWCGTGGGCTCCTGCGGCGCGCTCGACATGGTCAATTTCGGCGCCTGGGACACGGTGCCCGAGCGCTTCAAGGGCCGGCGGCTGTATCGCCACAACCCGCGAGGGGTCAAGCGCAAGATGAGCAACTTCAAAGTGCGCCGTCGCGGCGCCGAGCTCCACCGCAGACATGAGCCGACGCCGGCGTTGCGCGTGTTACGTATCTGAACAGTATTTGGTCTAGGGGTTGTAGTACTTTTCGTGCAAATCGGTGCGCTTTTCTCGCACGCCCAGCAGCCATGCGGGTTTCCGTTTGATGGCGCAGGTGCCAGACGCGCGCCGCCCTGCCAGCGCCTGAGCCGGTACATTGGCGGCCCTGCGTTTTGGAGCCAGCCATGCCCTCCTTTGCCCTGCGATTCGTCGGCCAGGAGGCCCTGCCGTCCCGGCTGAGCGAGTTTGACCGCGAGCAGTTCTTCGAGCTTGGGTCAGCAGACGTTGAAGCGATCTCGCAGCAATTTCGAGTCGGCCACCGCCTGCCCGCTGCCTTGATGGTGCTGTTCATGCGCGCCACCGGTCGACCGCTCGACGGCTTCAACGTCTTGCCGCGGAACCTACTACGGCACACGGCTCAGCTGTTGGGCATCTCCCCACCGTCCATTGCGACACTGCGCTCGATCTACGGACGCAGCCAGACGCTTTTCAAGCATCAGCTTTGGGCCAAGACATACCTCGGTCTTCGAGATATTGAGAGATCCAACTGACCGATGCGCTTTGCATTCACGCCCAGGAGGCTACTCAGCCCGACGATCTGGTACGGTCGGCCTGCCAGTGGCTGTACACCCGCCGGATCGTGATTCCCGGACCGCGCCGCCTCAAGGACTGGGCCCGCGACGCGTTAGCCGCCATCGAGGCGAGCGTCCTCGCCCATGTCAGCGCCGCTGTTCCGGTCGCGAGGGCGCGCCAACTGAGCGCCCTCGCCTACTGCATTCGGCCCGAGACGGATTCCACCCACCTGGAGTGGCTGAAGACGCCCTCGCGGCGACATGGACCGGCAAGCTTGGCCGAAACGCTGGAGAAGGTGCGCTTTCTCAAGGCGCTCGGAGCCGACACCTGGGACCTGAGCGGCGTGACACTGGCCAAACAGCAGGCGTACGCCAGGCAAGTGCAGTCGCGACGCCCGGCCAAGACGCGCGAGATCAAGCCATCGCGGCTGGTTGGCGACAATTAGCTTGGGTGCGCCGGGAGACCGGCAAGGAGTAAGTGGTGAAAGTCCACCGCAATGAAGGAATAGCGAACCGCATTGGCCCCGAGCCGTGCGCAGGCATCCGCGAGGGTGTCGGCGAAGCGTCGGTAGGGGAACGCATAGGCCAGCCATTGAGCCGCGACAGAATTGTGATCCTGGGTGCCGACGCTGTCCAAGCTGCGGAAGGCAACATATCCGAGCGCGCCATCGCAAGCGC
>NZ_JBFUIU010001393.1:0-1493 GCF_056401695.1 Variovorax sp. P4_D9 | reverse complement strand
GAGTGTGCCTTCGCAGGCCCCTACACGATCCACGGATACTACAAGGCCCCGGAGCGCAACAAGGAGACCTTGACGAGCGGGGGCTTCTATCGCTCCGGCGACCTGATGTCGTTCCGCGACATCGACGGCCAGCGCTACTACAAGTTCTGCGGCCGTACCAAGGACGTTGTGGATCGTGGCGGAGAAAAGATCAACGCCGAAGAGGTGGAGACCGTGGTCGGACGCCATCCCGCGGTGGCCATGACCTCCGTCGTGGGGATGCCTGACCCAGTCTTCGGGGAGCGGGTCTGTGCCTTCATGGTCATCAAGGCTGGTGCCGTCGCTCCGACGGTCAAGGAACTGGGCGCCTTCCTGAGCAAGGAAGGCGTGGCCAAGTTCAAGTGGCCTGAACGCATCGAGGTCGTCGACGAATTCCCATTGACCAAGACCGGCAAGCTGAGCAAGCCGCTGCTCAAGCAGGCTATCACCGAGACACTCGCCGCCGAGCGTGCCGCGTCGGCATCCAACACCACTCAAGCCAGGAGCTCATCATGATCCCGAAGCCCGGATTGCCGCTGGTCGGCGTTCACCACACTGCCCGCCCCACCTGGAAATTGGCGGAGACCGTTCACTTCTACCGTGACCTGCTTGGCCTGCCGCTGGTGCACGCCATCTCGGCGCGCGGATGGGGTCCAGAAGACCATGCCGATTTCCTGCACTTCTTCTTCGACAGTGGCACGGGCAGCACGATCGCCTTCTTCTACTACATCGGCACCGAGGCTCCTGAGTTTGCCGCCGTGCGCGACGATTATCGCTACCGGGCCACACATACCGCCTGGCGAGTCGAGACCCGCGAAGATCTGCTCGCATGTCGCGCCAAGATCGAAGCAGCGGGCATCAAGCTGAACTATCAGATTCGACACGAGGTGATCGAGTCGATCTATTTCAACGACCCGAACGGCTACTCGCTCGAAATCACGTGGCAAGTGCGTCCGTTCACGGAAGTCGACATCGCGGACGCCAACCGAACACTGGAGGCCGGGATTGCGCTGGAGAATGCCAGCAGGGCTGGCCAAGGTTCGTTCACCTCCATCGACGAGGTTTGGCGAAGCAAAGGTGAACGTCTCGCTGCCGATCTGGAGGTGCAATGATGCCGACGATTTTTGTTTTGGATGTGCCCGAGTTCCTGCCGCTGGTCGATCACGCCCGTGACGTTCCAGGACTCAAGGTGAGCGGTCCCAGGCTCGGCTACTTTCGCGTGGATGGGGAAGGCGAGATCAAGCTTAACCGCAAGGCGCTGGGCTTCAAGCCGGCAGTCTGGCACGGTGCCTTGACTGGCGGCCTGCTTGGGCGCGTGACGCACTTCGACAACGACGAGTTGGTGATCAGCGCCGAGGCAGCATCATGAAGATCGCAATCATCGGTGCCGGCCCATCGGGCCTCTATCTCGCCATTCTCGTCAAGCGGCGCCGCCCGGACTGGCAGATCAGCATCATCGAGCAGAACGAAGCGGA
>NZ_JBFUIU010001392.1:0-1495 GCF_056401695.1 Variovorax sp. P4_D9 | reverse complement strand
CGGCTCGCCGAACACGGTGAGCCCGATGATCGAGCGCTGGTTTGCGTCGCTGGGGGCGCGGGTCGCCGGTGGGGCGGCGCCGCCGGCGGGCAACGACGAAGACGGCGTGCCCGTGAGCGTCCGGAACGCGACGCGCCTCTTATGGGAGACGGCACGCCGCGAAGCCGAGCAGGCGCAGGAAGCCGCACTGGAGGCGGCGCGCGGCGAGCTGCGAGCGAAAGAAGAAGAACTGGTGCGGAACCAGGGCGAACTCGCGCAGCGCGAGGCGGCCTTTGCGCAGACACGGGCCAGCCTGGACCAGGCCCTCGCCTCTTCGCAGCAGGCCCGCGAATCCCTCGAGCAGCAGGTGACCGCGCTGGCGGCCGAGGGCCTCCGGCGGCGCGAGTCCGCCGCCGTCGAAGTGGCGCGGCTCAATGCCCTGCTGGAAGAAGCCCACGCTGCCGCTGAACGACTGCGGCAGGAAAGCACAATGGCGCTGGCCCAGCGCGAGCAGGACCTGCGCGATGCCGAAGCCCGTCATGCCGCGCAGGAAAAACGCATGCTCGCCGAGGTCGACCGCGCGCGCCAAACGTCGAAGCAGCTGGAGGCCGTGCTGGAGAGGGAACAGCAACGGCGCATCCAGAGCGAGGACGCCGCGGCCCAGACGCTGGAGGCCGGGCGCCGGATGCTTCGGGACACGCAGCAGGCCGCCCAGCAAGTGGAACGCGAGCTTCGCGATCAACTGGCCGGTCAAGCAGGCCTCCTGGCGCAGGCCCAGTCGCAAGGCTCGGCGCTGCAGCAGCGACTCGACGATCTTCTGCAGCAACTCGTTGAAGAAAAGAAATCACACGAGGGCTCGCGCGTGCTGCCTGCCACGGCGCTCGCGGACATGCGCAAGCCTGGCGGCGCACGTCGTTCGGCGTCCAGGAAGACGAGGTAGTCAGGACTGCCAACAACTCCTTCGTTGCCTGCCAATACAACCACTCGACAACGGCGCTCGCCTCTCGGAGTCGGACTTCAGACTCGGTCGGATTGAATCTTTGGGCTGGAACTGTCTGCGAAAGGAGCAACGAACAGGATGCGGCGGCGAAGACATTTCCCACGGAAGCAGGCGTTCGTGGTGTAGGCCCTTTGGAAGATTGACCGGTCTCCCGTCGGCGCAGAACATACGAGGCCGCCCCGAAGTTGGCCGGTTGGCGCCATGCGGCGATACTAGATTTATGAGTGCGAGGGCTCATGCATGCGCTGACTCACAAACGGCTGTCGTCGCGTGACAATTCTGCGGTCTCCTCAGTGCAGCGCTATCCTGCCTTGTCATCGAACTGGCGGCCACTGGTTCAACGAATTCCATCGTGTGCGTCGCCACGATGTACTTCGTACGATCAAGTGGGGACGTCGCTCGAAATATGCCGTGCCGACACCGCCGCGGAGCGAGAAGCCGACAAGATGGCGGACCGCGTTATTGCCGGTTCGAGTGTGTCCATTCCGAACGCTTCGGTAGCCCCTCAATTGCAAC
>NZ_JBFUIU010001391.1:0-1497 GCF_056401695.1 Variovorax sp. P4_D9 | reverse complement strand
GCGGTATACGCATCCAGCCGGCCCAATCCGAGGTGCGCGTAGATCGAGGCCGTGTTGACGATCGCTCCGCCGCCTGCCTTCTCGATCGCCGGAAGCTGGGCCTTCATGCAATAGAAGATCCCGTCGAGATTCACGCCCATGACCCTCCGCCATTCATCGGCGGTCACGTCAGGTAGTGCATCGAACTTGCCGCTGATGCCGGCATTGTTGGCTGCGTAGTTCAAGGCGCCGAAGTCGTGAATCGCGCGGTCGACGATGGCCTGGCATTGCTCCAGCACAGACACATCCGCACACATCGCCACAGCCGTGCCGCCCTGCCCGCGAATCGCTTGAGCCACCGTTTCGGCGGCGTCGGATTGAATATCGACGACTAGCACCTTGGCACCCTGCATGGCAAGGTCCTGGGCTATGGCTTCGCCGATTCCTCCACCGGCACCCGTCACGATCGCCACCTTGTCTTGAAACGTACCTGACACTGTTGTCTCCTGCTGTTGAATTGGTTCTGTTCGTGCGAGTGGCGCGTCGCCCTCAGCGCTCGTTGATAGCGGCAAGAATCTGGCTCGTGCTGCGAACCCGGCCGATCATCGGGAAGATGGTGTTGGCAGCGAACGCATGCAGCTCTTCCGATACGCTGGTGATCGCATCCTCGGCGAAGACGAGGTGGTAGCCCAGTTCATGGGCGGCACGCGCGGTGGACTCCACGCCCATGTTGCTGGCAATGCCCGCGAGCACCACTGTCTTTACACCGCGGCGGCGCAGTTGCAGGTCCAGTTCAGTGCCGTGAAATGCATTCCACTGACGCTTGGTGATCACGATGTCGCTGGCCACGATTCCGAGGTCCGCAGGCAGGTCTGCCCAGTCGACAGGCAACCCCCCGGCGGGCATCGGCAGCGGCCGGTCGACCGGCTGATGCAGCGCATCTGAAAAGTCGGCAGTCCATGCAACGCGCGTCACGGCGACGGGGCACCGCGCATTCCTGAAGGCTTGCGCCAGTCGCGCACCGTTCTCCAGCACCGCGTCCGCAGGATGCGGCGCCAGCGGAAGACGCAGGATTCCTGATTGCAGATCGACTGCCAGGAACGCGGCGTCGTGAAGCTCCAGAGCTTCCATAAATTACCTCCACATGAAAAGAACAATGAATGGATTCGACAGCCGCCTCGCCCCTTCCGGAATCAACTTGGCGGCAGTCCCTGAGCCAAGCATAATTGAATCATCGTCATTTGTTCGTTAGGGTTTTCGATAGGCGAGAGAATGGTTCGTTCCTTGGTCCATCAGTGGACGTTCCGCAAGAGATCAGCTAAGCTGCGATCCACATAAAGCTGAATGTACGTCATTTATCAGCTTGCATCGAACTACTGTTTATCATTCATGGGGACAAGTAAATGGCACTGAAGATGGGATTCATGGGGCTGGGCAACATGGGCGAGGGCATGGCTTCGAATCTGGCCAGGGCGGGGTTCCCGCTGACCGTGCTCGACATTCGACCGGAGCCGGTCC
>NZ_JBFUIU010001390.1:0-1500 GCF_056401695.1 Variovorax sp. P4_D9 | reverse complement strand
CCGTAAATCGTAGATTTACAGAGAAACAGTGAAAAACGCCCGAGTCGTCGAGCTCAGCAACAGCCAAAGGTAGCGCAGGCGCCCGAGGTCAATGTCATGCCCAGCAGGAGCGCTCGTTGGTGCGCTTGCCATCGGCCATGGTTCATGGTCGTGAGGGAAGCGGATCGGGCCTGACCGATACGCAGCCCGTGGCCATCAGCAACAGCGCGTAGAGCGCCAGATACCAGGCGGATCGAGATCGTCGGACTGGAACGGCAGACTCCACGGACTCTCCTCCTCATTCAAAGAGGCCATCATCAATGCCAATGGCCGCCCTCTCGAGGCGGGTCCTAACTCACTTGGCGGGTGGCATGCCGGGCGTGTTGGGCGGGGCCTGGTACTCGCCGGGCTTCTTGTTCGGGTCCTTGGCCTCACGTGCTTCCACGCGCGCCTGGCCCGCCGCGGCCGGCTTGCCCGTGCCGATGGCATCGTTCAGGGGCGACTTCACCTCATCGCCACCGACCTGCTTCACCTTGCCCTGCGGCTTCGCATTGTCCTTGGCCTGTGCGCGCTCCTGCGGCTTGGTGTTGGTGATGACCTGCTCCTGCGACGAAGCACCCGGAGGATTCTGGGCCTGTGCGCCGGCGGCGAACAGACCGGCGATCATGATTGCGAGAATCTTGCTCATTGCGGGCTCCTCAATAAATGATTGGAAGACGCCTCCTCACCATGAAGATCTGCGCACGGTTCAGTCCGTGGGCGATGGACTGGCGAGGCCATTATGTGAGTGGCTGCTGCGCAATTCCATCCGGGCGGCCACGTAACCCCACGTACGTGATGTGTTCAGCGACGGAGCATGTCGCGAGGCGTGACCGGCGGCGCATCGTTGCCCCATGAGCCACGTACGTAGGTGAGCACGGCCGTGACATCGCTGTCGTCGAGCACATAGCGGAAGGGCGGCATGCCGTACGGCCGCGGATTGCCTCCGGTGGAGGGCAGGAACCCGCCGTGGCGCACGATCTGGATCAAGTTGACCGCCGACTCCATGAGCTCGGCGCGATTGCCCGCGAGCGGCGGGTAGGCCCCTTCGGCACCTTGCCCTGGTCACCGTGGCAGTATGCGCAGCGCAGGTCGAAGATTTTCGCGCCGCGCACCGACACTGGCTTGTTCTACAACGTGAACGTCAATGCAGCGGTCGCGGCGGACCTCGGCGTTACCCTGGAGCAGCTCGCGCGCAATACGCAGAAGGTGGACGGCGGCGACTTCGGCTTCGACGTGTACTTCGCACGCGGCGCCGTCGAGGCGATGCGGGGAGGCCGGCCCCATCCGCTATACCTACGGATTTCCGGGCGCCTGCCTGAAATTTGCCCATCGACAAGTCGCACGGGCGGTCTTATCGCCGCCGACTCCGCGCTTACACGTCTTCGTGACGGTTGACGTCACCTCTCCCACGACGACTTGATCCACGTCTTTTGGATCGTCCGTCATATTCACCTTGACAACCGCGGTCATCTTTGTGCC
>NZ_JBFUIU010001389.1:0-1503 GCF_056401695.1 Variovorax sp. P4_D9 | reverse complement strand
CATCATGGCCACGCAGCGCATGCGCGACCAAGAGGCGGCGCAACGCAATCTAGCCTCGGCGGAGAAGGCCGGCTCGATGTGGGCTGTCGGTATCCCCGCCGTTGGGCATCCGTACCTCAAGACGAAGTGCGTCAAAGCCTATGGTCTTCGCATCGGCAAGTGGTCCAAGTGGGACCGCGAGACCGGCGAGGTTTCGACTCTCGAGAACGTGCTGTTGGTTCCGATGCGCGACGCGACGGGCAAGCTGTGGAGTCTGCAGGGGATCGACGCTGAAGGCTACAAGCTGTTCCTGGCTGGTGGGCGCGTGAAGGGCTGCTATCACTCGATCGGACGGCCGACGGCACGGCTCATCATCGCGGAGGGCTACGCGACCGGGGCCACTGTGCATGAGGCGACCAATGATGCAGTAGCGGTGGCGTTCAACTCCGGCAACCTTGAGCCGGTGGCGCGTGCTCTTCGTGCGAAGTATCCGGGCCTGCCGATCGTCATCGCGGCCGACGACGACTGGCAGACGTCGGGAAATCCTGGGCTCGCTGCGGCGCGCGCTGCAGCCGCAGCCGTCGGCGGTCTGGTGGCGGTTCCGGATTTCACCGGCCTGCCGAGGGGACCGAAGCACACCGACTTCAACGATGCAGCGTGCCTAGCTGGCGCTGTGAACCTCGAGGTATCGGCATGAACGCATACCTGACACCTGAAAACCTCGCCCTTGTGCGCAGCTCGATTGAAAGCGCGGCGCCTTCGCTTGAAGGCTGGCCCATCCCTGCAGCATTGCCCGATACGTTGCCGCCCGTGATGGCTTTCGATCCAGAACTTCTGCCGACGGAGATCCGAGCCTGGGTGATGGACATCGCCCACCGGATGCAATGCCCTCCAGACTTCCCCGCGGTGGGGGCGATCACGGCGATCTCCAGCCTGATCGGTGCGCGCGCCGTCGTTCAGCCGAAGGCTAAGGACGATTGGCAGGTGGTGCCGAATCTCTGGGGCCTGATCATCGGTAGCCCTGGCGTGATGAAGTCCCCGGCACTGAGCGAGTCGTTGAGACCGTTGCATCGGTTGGAAACTGCTGCTCGAGAAGCATGGGAAGTCGAGCGCGAAGCGTGGGAGCTCGACGCCAAGGTCGTGGAGATGGCGAACGACCTGAACGACAAGGAAGCCCGGAAGATCGCGGCGAAAGATCCGGAGAAGGCGCGCTCGCTTCTCAAACCTGCTGAGCTTCCGCCTTCGCCGCTGGAGCGGCGGTTCGTCGTCAACGACGCCACGGTGGAAAAGCTGGGCGAGTTGATGAGCGCGAATCCTTGGGGCTTCATGGCCTACCGCGACGAAATCCACGGCTTGCTCAAGGGAATGGACCGGGACGGGCAGGAAGGGGCGAGAGCTTTCTACCTTCAGGCCTACGACGGGAATCAGGGCTACACGTTCGACCGTATCGGACGCGGAACCGTCCGCATTCCCCGAGTCTGTCTTGCAATGCTCGGCGGCATCCAGCCTGGCCGGATCCAAAGC
>NZ_JBFUIU010001388.1:0-1503 GCF_056401695.1 Variovorax sp. P4_D9 | reverse complement strand
AAGAATGGGCGTTCGGTTGTGCGAACGAGGTCGCCGGGGGTTCGAGCTGACCGATGACGGGGAAAGAGTCTATCGAGCGGGCGTCGAGCTGATGAGATCGCTCAATGACTTTCAGGATGAGATCGAATCGCTGGGGAGTTCCGTGCGCGGGCGTATCCGGGTGGCCGTGCTCGATTCGTTCGTATGGCTCCAGGAACTGCGCCTCAGCGAAGGCTTGAGAGATTTCACGTCTGCCAATCCCGACGTCAACCTGGAGCTTCACGTGTTCCACCCAGACGAGATCGAAAGACGAATCGACGAAGGCAAGTTCGACATCGGTATCTCGGTCGTGTATGACGATGCAGGCCGCTTCGACTACACGCCGCTGCTGAGCGGAACGAGCTACATCTATTGCGGCGCAAAGCACAAGCTGTTCGGTGTCCCTGACCATCAGATCACCGAAAGCGATTTGAACAACACCTCCTACATTTCCAGATGGTTCGATGCCGCGCCCGAGCACCTGGGCCAGAACTCCGAGATTGCCCAGGTCGAGAGCTTTCATGTGGAGGCTACGGTCCATCTAGTGTTGTCGGGAAACTACGTCGGCTTTCTCCCGGCCTACTTCGCGGAGAAGTGGGTCAGGAGCGGAGACATGCGGCCATTGCGCCAAGACCTGTATCACCTGGACTATCGGTATGGGTTCACCGTGAAGCATGGTCGGCGACTCTCACCCGCTGGCCAGGCTTTCATCGATTCGATTACGAAGTCAGTTCACCGTTGAAGCAAGGGCGTAGGGGCCCCGAGGCTTCAGTTTGAGAATTGACAAACCTGACGTTCAAACCTTGGTATCGAACAATCATCAGGTTCTTCCTACGATGAATGCACTGTCAAGGCGGTCGGCAACTCAGACCGTCGCAGTTGCATTCATTGGAGATGAACTGAATGAACTCTCACCATGAGAACCCGGTAAAGGCTGAGATCGGCGTCTTTCTTCCCGTGATGAGCCGGGGATGGATCAAGTCCATGAACTCGCCCGCGCTCACGGGCTCGTACGGCAGCAACCTCGCGGTCACCCTTGCGGCCGAAAAAATGGGGTTCGACTTTGCCATGAGCCCGGCGACCTGGCGTGGCTACGGCGGCGAGTCGAAGTCGATGACGTCGTCCCTCGAATCGCTCACGTGCATGGCAGCGCTGGCGCAGGCAACCTCGCKCATCAACATCTGGGCCACCGCGCACATGATGATCTTTCCGCCCGCGGTGGTGGCAAAAATCGTCGCGACGCTGGACCAGATCGCGCCCGGTCGTATCGGCCTCAACGTCGTAACCGGCTCTCGCCCGCAGTTGATGCGCCAGCTCGGTCTGTGGCGCGAACTGAGCCACGACGAGCGCTACGACCTCGCCGATGAATGGATCACCGTGGTGAAGCGAATCTGGACCGAAGACAGCGTCACGCACAAGGGCAAGTTCTTCGAGACAGACGATTGCCTGATCTATCCGAAGCCGTCGAAGGCGCCACCGCTGATC
>NZ_JBFUIU010001387.1:0-1503 GCF_056401695.1 Variovorax sp. P4_D9 | reverse complement strand
CATCGGATGTTTCCGCGCGCAGGCATGTTTTTCGGCGGCGCGGGGCGCGCAGGCGCCGTGGCGGTACCGCTGAAAGGACCTGGCGGTTCGACGGCCGTATAGGGCAGTTTCCACTCGCGCCGCGTGCCTTCCTCGTGCAAGGTGACCTGCGTGTCCTTCATGGCGACCACCTTGCCGTTGCGCATCTGGCCGTCGCGCCAGTCGAGAAAGCGCACGGTCTGCCCCAGTTCATGTTGGTCCGCACGGCGATGATCCGCCGTGGATCGGCCAGCATGCGTTCGAGGCGCTCAACTGGAACAGCTCCAGGCTGCTCGCGCGGTCGAGCGCATCGATCAGCTTCGGGTTCACTGCGTCGTCCTCTTCGCGTTGCAGACGCCCGGGCGGGAGGTCCTCAGGCGGTCAGTCGTTGCTCAACGTGCGGCCCGCCGATGTTCCACGGCAGCAACTCGTCGAAGCGGTTGATCGGCGCGTACGCCTGCGGATGGAGCCCGCTCAGCTTGGCCGTCTCCACCAGACTGTAAATCGACGCCGCGCGCACTCCGCCGGCGTCCGAGCCCGTGAACAGATAGTTGGTCCTGCCAAGGGCTACGCCACACGCAGGGCGCGTTCGGCCGCATTGCTGTCGATCTCGATGCGCCGCCCGTCATCGCGGCAGCGTTTGAGCGAGCGTCAGCGTGAGAGCGAGTCGCCGATCGCCTTGGCCAACTCCGACTTCTTCGGATACTTTGCCCATGCTCGTGAGCCAGGAGCGCAACTCGTCCAGCAAGCGGCCGCGCGGGCCTGCCGGACACGGCACCGCACATCGGGAGGTTGCCCCCAAATCCATGCCACCTCGAGCAGAATGCGCGGGAGGCACAGCACTGTTGAAGCTGGCGCTGGTTGTTCGACGCGGGGCAATGCCTTCTTGCGAGGTCGAGGGAGGAGGCCTCATCGTGGAACTCGTCCCTGAACTGGGCAGTGGCATGGCTGGAGGATAGCGCCCGTCGCTGCAGGTGGCGCGACAAACCCGATCTCGAGGTGCTGCTGAGCATCGGAGCGACGATCTGGACGCTGGAGGTTGAAGCGGCCAGGCGGGTAAAAAAAAGCCCGCGATCAGCGAGGTGCCGAACGTCGGGGTCACACAGACATAATAAATATGGCGTACTCTGCGACTAGATGGTCCGCTGGCGCTGGTAGAGGGCGCTTCGGCAACCCGCTCACTGAGAGTGGGGCCTCGATGCCGGCGGCCGTCCGCCCAGCGCGCATGAAAAAACACAGGCGGAATCCCGAGGTAGGGCGAAGTGCCTAACGGGACCCGTCCCGACTGCCGGAAAGCAGGCGTCGGGTCCGTTCACCGAGTTTTGCCAGGCGGCCTCTGACAGTGGTCGTAGCCGCTCTCTGAGACCGGTGTGCCTCGCGCTCGTGGCCCAGAGCCGCATTGAGGGCCTTGAGGCCTTGCGGGTTGCGCTTCCAGACCCCGGTAACCGTGAAGTTGCCCCGATTTGACGGCACGAAGTTGGGGAT
>NZ_JBFUIU010001386.1:0-1505 GCF_056401695.1 Variovorax sp. P4_D9 | reverse complement strand
ACCTGACGCCGGCGATGAAGCCGAGCGACGCCTTCGCCCACATCGCGCATCGCAAGACCGAGCGGGTCGAGATCGACCACCTCGAGGGCCGCATCACGACCAGCCTGATCACGCCGTATCCGCCGGRCATTCCGCTCCTGATCCCGGGCGAGGTCTTCAACAAGAAGATCGTCGACTACCTCAAGTTCGCGCGCGAGTTCAACACCGAGTGCCCGGGCTTCGAGACCGACATCCATGGGCTGGTGGGCCGCATCGACGAGACCGGCAAGAAGCGCTACTACGCCGACTGCGTGCGGGCCGAGCCGCACCAGGCGGCGGTGATCGTGCCTGCGGCGGTCAAGCCCGYCGCTGTCGTCCCCGCTGCGGCCAAGACGGCTGCCGTCAAGCGAGCAACCGTCAAGCCAGCCGCAAAGCCATCACGCCCGCGACGATGACAAGCGTGCCGACGGCACGCTGCCAGCCGAAGGGCTCGCGCAGGAACAGGGTGCCGATGACCGCGGCGAACAGCACCGAGGTCTCGCGCAGCGCGGCGACGACGGCCACCGGCGCGTGGGTCATCGCCCACAGCGCGATGCCGTAGCTGCCCAGCGACGCCGCGGTGCCGACCAACGCGATCTTCCAGCGGCCCGCCATGTAGTCCAGGGCGGCACGCCGTTGGCCGGGGCGCCGCCACAGCACCAGCAGCAGATAGGGCAGGCCGTCGAACACGAACAGGCCGGCCACGTAGGCGAGTGCGTCGCCCGAAGCCCGCACGCCGATGCCGTCGACCACGGTGTAGAGCGCGATGATGGCGGCGTTGGCCAGCGCGAAGGCGAGGGCCTTGCGTCGTCGCCTTTCGTCGCTGTCGCGCAGCGCCGAGCGCGACAGGCCCAGCGCAACCACGCCTACGCAGATCACGGCGACGCCGGCCCAGGCCGCGGCCGAGATGCCTTCGCCGATGAAGGGCAGGCTGCCCATCGCCACCAGCAGCGGCGCGCAGCCGCGCATCACCGGGTAGGTGAGCCCAAGGTCGCCGTGCTTGTAGGCGCCCGCCAGCGCGATGTAGTAGCCGAGGTGGATCACCAGCGAGGCCGCCATGTAGGGCCAGGCTGCGCGCGCGGGCAGCCCGGTGTAGAGCAGAAGCGGCACCGCGATGAAGATGCCGAGGCTGTGGATCAGTGCGGTGTCGAGCGCCTTGTCGCCGCCCGACTTGATGAGCGCGTTCCAGCCCGCATGCAGCAGCGCGCCGAACAGCACGGCGCCGACGATCGATGCGCTGAGCGTCACGCCAGCGTGCGGGCTCAGTGCCATCGGGTCCTCAGGATGAGATTGATTTCTCGTGGTTTCGCAAGGTGCGCGCGCGACTGTTCATGACGTGCTGGTACATCGCCTGGCCTGCTGCCTCGGCGTCGCCGGCCGCGATCGCCTTGACGATCTGGCGGTGCTCGCGCGCATGGGTGCGAAGGTACTCGTGCAGCGGCTGCTGCGGGCGGTCGGGAAGCCGGCTTGTCTCCATGGCGTCAGTC
>NZ_JBFUIU010001385.1:0-1512 GCF_056401695.1 Variovorax sp. P4_D9 | reverse complement strand
GTGATCGAGAACCTGCCCGGCGCCGGCGGCATCTCGGGGACCAGCGTCGTGGTGCGTGCACCCGCCGACGGCCAGACGCTGGGCGTGGTGTCGAACAACCACGTGGTGAACCCCAGCGTCTTCAAGAAGATGCCCTTCGACGCCATCAACGACATCACGCCGATCTCGGTGATCGGCGCCACGCCCTTCGTGCTGGTGGTCAATCCGAAGCTGCCGGCCAAGAACGCGAAGGAACTGCAGGCGCTACTGAAAGCCAAGCCCGATGGCTACAACTACGGATCGTCCGGAAACGGGACCATCATCCACCTGGGCGGCGCGATGTTCATGGACGCCGCCGGCGTCGAGGCGCGCCATATCCCCTACAAGGGCGTCGGCCCGATGGTGGCCGACATCATCGGCGGCCAGGTCGAGATGGGCGTGGTGGCGGTGCCGGCGATCCAGGGCCAGCTCAAGAGCGGCGCAGTGCGCGCCATCGGCGTGATGGGCAAGAGCCGGGTTCCCTCGCTGCCGGACGTGCCGACCATGGCCGAGCAGGGCTTCCCCGAGGTCGATATTTCAGGCTGGTTCGCCGTGGTCGGTCCGGCCAAGCTGCCGCCGGCCGAAGTCAAGCGCCTGCACGCCGCCATCGTGGCCGCCTTCAACACGCCCGAGACCAAGGACGCGATGGYCAAGCAGGAGAACATCATCAATCCGATGACGCCCGAAGCCTCGGCCCAGTTCTTCAAGACCGAGCAGGAGCGCTATRCCAAGCTGGTCAAGAAGGCCAACATCGTGGCCGAATGAATGTCGGCAGCACCCGGAAGACCCTGACATGGCGCTCTACAGCATCGGTGGCAAGGCCCCGCGAGTCGCAACCACCGCCTTCGTGGCTCCCGGCGCAATCCTGATCGGCGACGTACGGCTAGGTGAACGTGCCAGCGTCTGGTTCGGCGCGGTGATCCGTGGCGACAACGAGCCGATTCGCGTCGGCGAAGCCAGCAACATCCAGGAAGGCGCGGTGCTCCACGCCGACCCGGGGTTCCCGCTCGACATCGCCGCCAACGTCACGGTGGGCCATCAGGCGATGCTGCATGGCTGCACGATCGGCGAAGGCTCGTTGATCGGCATCCAGGCCGTGATCCTGAACGGCGCGGTCATCGGCAAGAACTGCCTGGTCGGTGCCGGTGCCATCGTGACGGAAAAGAAGGTCTTCTCGGATCGCTCGCTCATCCTCGGTGCGCCCGCGAAGGTGGCACGCCAGCTGACCGACGAAGACGTCGCGCGCCTGATGGACAGCGCTGCCAACTACGCGCAACGCGCCGCGACCTACGGCTGCGACTTGACCCTCGTCGAGTAAGTACCTATCTCCAAGGAACATCCCATGTCTGATCTGTTCGAAAACCCGATGGGCCTGATGGGCTTCGAATTCGTCGAGTTCGCTTCTCCGACGCCCGACACGCTCGAGCCTTTCTTCGAGAAGCTGGGCTTCCAGCTGGTGGCCAGGCACCGGTCCAAGGACGTGGTGCTGTACCG
>NZ_JBFUIU010001384.1:0-1521 GCF_056401695.1 Variovorax sp. P4_D9 | reverse complement strand
GTATCAACATCGCCGCGCAGCAGGTGCTGCAGGCCCTCAACTTCGACGTGGACCGCTCGGCGCTGGTGTCCAATCTCCGCGCCGCGAAGAAGCAGATGGTCGAGATCGCGGGCGCGGTGCTGCACGACACCAAGGTCATCATCTTCGACGAACCGACGGCCACGCTGACGCCCGAGGAGAGGGACTATTTCTTCAAGCTCGTCAAGGAACTCCAGTCGAGGGGCGTGGCCATCATCTTCATCACCCACGCGCTGGAGGACGCACTGGCCATCAGCGACCACATCACCGTGCTGCGTGACGCGAGGCACGTAGTGACGGACGAGGCATCGAAGTTCGACCTCGACCGCATCGTCAAGGCCATGGTAGGCCGCGACCTGTCGCAGACGATGTATGGCGCGCACAAGCRGACCCTCAGGGCACCGGGGGAGCGCGTGCTGTCGGTGCATGGGCTGCGGGTGTCCGGCATCGTGCGCAACAACAGCTTCTCGCTGTTCGCGGGCCAAGTCACCGGTGTGTTCGGCCTGGTGGGCGCAGGCCGTACGGAGACCTTCAAGTTGGCTTGCGGCGTGATCAAGCGCGATTTCCTGCACGGCGGCGAGATCCTGCTAAAGGGCCGGCCCGTGCGCTACCAGGTGCCGACCCAGTCAATCGGCGAAGCCATCGCCTACATCACCGAAGACCGCAAGGTGGAAGGCTTTTTCGTGTGCTCGCCGGCCTTCGGCAACACCTGCTGCGACGTACCATCGCGGAAGGAAACGGTGACGACGGCATCGTCATGGGCCTGAGCTGCTGTCACACGCCGCGGCGATATTTGCGTCGTCTGCGGATGTAGAGTTGTACTCGAAATTAATGACTTGGAACAATCGGCTGATCGGGGACAAAACATTCGCAAACAGACCTCCGGTGTTCCGTGCGGCCAAGCAGAGGTCTTGCTGTTGCTTGCAGCCAATGCGAATCCGCAAACTCGGCGCGATGCGTTTGCCCCAGAGGCCTTCAGGGGTGTCAAAAGTTCCGAAGACTGAATCCCCAAACGTTGCTTTTCCATCCAGCTGTGAATACAACGCAGTGCGTTAAGCATCATGTGGCGGCTCGACACGCCACACTACGTGTCAAACAATTGAGCTTGCAGCGTTTACGGCGCGCCGCGCGGTGACCTGCGACCGCGCCGTGAAATTTTCAGGCGGGTGATGCTCATCGGGCATGCGCTGTCGCCGGACCGCGTGGTCATCACGAGTGGCTGCACGGAAGCCGTGACCCTCGCGCTGACCTCCGTTGCCAAGCCTGGCGGCACGCTTTTGTACTCAGGTCGGGTTTGCAAGCACCATTCGCATAACGGTTTCGAGGTTGAATTTAATTCTAGTTGCCAAGGCATCTCGGCTAGTAAAGTCAAATCCAAAAAGCACTCGACCGGTGTAGCGATTATTCAGATAGTAGAACCCGATCGCGGCGATAGTAATGCATAACTGTGTCGCGTCGACCCCCTTTCTGAACTCCCCGGTTTCGACGCCGCGCTGCAGGATC
>NZ_JBFUIU010001383.1:0-1524 GCF_056401695.1 Variovorax sp. P4_D9 | reverse complement strand
CCTTGTTCCAGTCGATGGTGCCGCGCTTGTAGCTCGCGGTGCCGAAGCCGAGCGAGCCCGAGAAGCTGTCTTCCAGCTTGGGCTTCTTGGTGATGAGGTTGATGTAGCCGGTCGGCGAGCTGCGGCCGACATCGGTACCGGAGGGCCCCTTGACCACTTCGACCTGCTCGATGTTGAAGACGTCGCGCGAGAACGAACCGAGGTCGCGGATGCCGTCCACGAAGATGCTGCTCGAGGCGTCGAAACCGCGCAAGAAGATCGAGTCGCCGGTGGTGGTGTTGCCGTTCTCGCCGAGGAAGAAGGCGCCCGCGCCCGGCGTGTTGCGCAGCGCTTCGGTCAGCGTGGTGGCGCCTTGCTCGCGCATCAGCGTTTCCGGAATCACCTGGATCACCTGCGGGATGTCGATCAGCGGCGCGGTGAACTTCGGATTGGCCGAGTTGTCGACCTTGAAGTCGGTCGCGGCGCTGTCTTCGACGCGCACTTCCTTGAGTGTGTTGGAGGAGGTCTGTGCGGCGGCAGGCAGGGTCAGTGCAAGCAGCGTGGCGGCAGYAGCACTGCCGAAGGGAGGCAGCGCGCGCGCGACGGCGTGCTTGCGGCTCTTGATGTAGGCCATGAAGGGTTCCCAGGTGAAAGCAAGGCTGAGAGCTCGACTGGCGGGTCCCGCGCAGCATCGGCAAGCGAGCGGCAGGATTGGCTGGGTGAGCTGATTCGCGGAAGCGCGAATTCAGTTAATGATAATCAATCGCAATACGTTTGTTCACACGGCGTTCATATTGAGAGACATTTGGGAGCCGAGAGCGGCGCTGTTGTGATGTCTGAGCAACGTGTTGGGCTCAATACACGTCGCGACGGTACCTGCCGCTTGCCAAAAGCTGTCCCATTGCCTTTTCCCCTACGATCTGCCGCAGCGCCGCATCGACGCCGCTCGCCATGCCCTGCAGGCTGCCGCAGACGTAGATCGCCGCATCGCGCGCGAGCCAGGCATGCACTTCGTCGTGAAGMTGAAGCAGGCGGTGCTGGACGTAGCGCCGCTCTGCCTGGTCGCGCGAAAACACCATGTCGAGTCGGACGCCGTTGCGCTGCCAGGCCTCGAGTTCGCTGCGGCAGAGATAATCGTGCGCCGCGTGGCGCTCGCCGAAGACCAGCCAGTTGTCCTGCCGGCCGAGCGCTGCGCGGGCTCGCAGATGGCCGCGCAGGCCGGCCAACCCGGTGCCATTTCCGATCAGGATCAGCGGCCGCCGCGCATTCTCGCAGAGGCGGAAATTGGGGTGCGGCCGCAGCCGCAGCGAGATCGTGTCGCCCGGGCTCAAGGTCGAGGTCAGCAGGCCCGAGCCGGCACCGAGGGTGCCGTCCGGGTGCTGTTCCTGGCGCACCAGCAGATGCAGTTCGCCGTCGGCGGGGATGGAGGCGATCGAATAGTCGCGCGGCCGCCCGGGATCGCTCGCCAGGCTGAGCTGGGCGATGTCGCCGGACTCCCAGTCGGGCGCCGGGGTGCGGGCCGGCGCGAAGGCCAGCAGATAGACC
>NZ_JBFUIU010001382.1:0-1526 GCF_056401695.1 Variovorax sp. P4_D9 | reverse complement strand
GGCTCTGAGGCAATCAGAGCCTCGCAAAACACCCTCAAATCAGCGAAAACGGCTCCCGAAATCGCTGCTTACTGCACCATCTGAAAAACGAGTCTTCGCCGAAGAAGATGACTCGCTTTGGAGGGGAGTATTTCCGCATCCTGTTAGGGTGCCGCGAATCGGCGCGCTGGGCAAGGGGCTTGCAAGAGGAGAGAAGGTGGGGCCGCCATCAAGCAAGGGGGTGCTCGCGGCCATGCGCTAAGTCGGGAGAGCCGCCTCGCCTAGTATCCGTGAGCATATCGGGACGGATTCGTCGGCGGCCAGGCAGGTTCGTCGTGAAAGCCCACTTGTTGAGTGGGCTGGCAGGGGTCTACAGCACCTGGGCCAGCACAACCCTCGGTGGTTGCGAACCGCGCGAACAGTGCCGCGGACGTCCCGGTGCGCGCCGCGCTGGCTCCGAAGCTGGGTGGCGGACGACAGCTACTGGCAGGCGCTCCGGCTGCTGGCCAAGATGCTGCCGGCCGGCACGGCGAAGCCGATGATCGCGGCACTCATGGCGGAGAAGGGCGAGTTCGACGTGAATGAGGAATCCGTGTCGATGGACGTGGCTACCCGCCTCATCGCGCGCGCCCACAGCGAAGGATTGTTATCGAGCGACGGTATCGAGGAGACGGAAGAGGAAGCTTTGGCGTAGGGCCTGTTTCAGAGTGCGGACTGGATACGGTCTCGCCGGACGAGTTGCTGCGTGATTTGTAATAATTCAGTAACAACAACCCGTGCCTTCACGCCGCGCCATGACCTCCCTCCGCCCTCTCGCATTGCTCTTTTCCCTGGCCTGCCTGCCGATAGCGGCGCTGGCCCAGGCTGTCTCCGTCTCCGGCACCGGCGCCACCTTCCCGGCCGAGGTCTATGCCCAGTGGGCCAAGCAGTATTCGATCGACACCGGGGTCACGCTGAACTACGTGCCCAGCGGCTCCTCGGCGGGGGTCAAGCAGGTGGTGGCGCGCGCGGTGGATTTCGGTGCGACCGACGTGCCCCTGAGCAGCGCCGAACTCGACAAGCATCAGCTGTTCCAGTTCCCCACCCTGGTGGGCGGGGTGGTGCCGGTGGTGAACCTGCCGGGGCTGACCTCCGGCGCGCTGCGACTGAGCCCCGAGGTACTGGCCGGCATCTTCGCCGGCGACATCCAGCGCTGGAACGACAAGGCCATCAGCGTGCTCAACCCTTCGCTTCAATTGCCCGACACCCGCATCAGCCGCGTGGTGCGCGCCGACGGCTCGGGCACCACCGAAGTCTTCGTCCGCTATCTGCAGCAGGTGGCGCCCGCTGCGGCCGCGGCCATCGAGTGGCAGGGCAGCCGCGCCAAGTGGCCTGGCAGCGTGAGCGCCGTGGAGGGCTCGGGCAAGCTGGCCCAGGCGGTGAAAGCGACGCCGGGCGCGATCGGCTACGTCTCTTCCGACTATGTGTTGCGTGAGCACATGATCGCGGCGAGCCTGCGCAACAAGCGCGGCGAATGGGCGCAGCCCAGCACCGAGGCAGCACCGAGG
>NZ_JBFUIU010001381.1:0-1527 GCF_056401695.1 Variovorax sp. P4_D9 | reverse complement strand
GTCGGGCTTTCCCGCCTACCCCGAGTGGGCGGCGGCTTGGACAATCGCGCCAGTTTAAATAGACCTCCACTGCATGAGCCGCTTCATTGCCGTAGATCGAGACACCGCCTACTTGCTGCCGCCGTCGGTTGATGAATGGCTACCGCAGGATCACCTGGCCCGCTTTGTCGTGGAGGTGATCGACCAGTTGGACCTGAGTGAGCTGGTGCGGCAATACGCGGGACGCGGCAGCAATGCGTACCACCCGGCGATGCTGCTGGGCTTGCTGGTCTATGGTTACGCCACCGGGGTGCACTCGAGCCGCAAGATCGAGCGGGCCTGCCACGACTCGGTGGCATTTCGCTTCATAGCCGCCAATACCCAGCCCGACCATGACAGCATCGCCACGTTCCGGCGGCGCTTTCTGCCACAGATCGAGGCGCTGTTCGTGCAGGTGCTGGTGCTGGCGCGCGAGATGAAGTGCTTGAAGCTGGGCAACATCTCACTGGACGGCACCAAGATCGCAGCCAACGCGAGCAAGCACAAGGCGCTGTCCTGGGAGCACGCCAACAAGATCGAGGCACAGTTGCGCGAAGAAGTGCAGCAGTTGCTGAAGCTGGCCGAAGACAGCGACAGCCGTCCTGTCAATGACGGSYTGGACGTGCCGGCGGAGATCGCGCGGCGCGAGAAGCGCCTGGGCGCCATCGCGCAAGCCAAGGCCAAGATCGAGGAGCGTGCGCGCGAGCGGCACGCCGTCGAGCAGCAGGAGTACGAGGCCAAGTGCGCCAAGCGCCAAGGGCAGCGCGATGAGGGCARGAAGCCGCGCGGGCCGGACCCGCAGCCACCGGCGAGCGGTCCCAAGGMCAGCGACCAGGTCAACCTSACCGACGAAGAGTCGCGCATCATGCCCACCTCGAGCGGGGGCTTCGAGCAAAGCTACAACGCCCAGGCTGCGGTGGATACCGAGACCATGYTGGTGGTGGYCCACAACGTCTCACAGGCGCCCAACGACAAGCGCGAAATCACMCCGATACTGGATAAGGTTCAGGCTCTGCCGGAGGGSCTCGGACAGGTTTCGACGCTGTTGGGCGACACGGGTTACTTCAGCGCGGCCAAYGTGAATGCCTGCGAGGCGCAGGGAATTGAGCCCCTGCTGTCGATGAAGCGCGAATCGCACCATATTCCGGTGCTCCAGCGCTTTGCGCCGGATGCGCCGGCGCCTGAAACTGACGATCCGGTGGTCAGGATGGCCCATCGGYTGGGGACGAAAGAGGGTCGAGTACTGTATGGACTTCGCAAGCAAACGGTGGAGCCGGTGTTCGGGATCATCAAACGCGTGATGGGCTGGAGCCAGATGAGCATGCGCGGGCTGGACAAGGCGCGCGGCGAATGGTCGCTGGTGACGATGGCYTGGAATATCAAGCGGCTGCATGTGCTGCGGGCCGCATAAAGAGGGAGGCAGATGCTCCCCACGACCCGACTCGCGGGGCGCTCAGGCCCCTCGAGGAAGGCAACTCCGCCTCGCGCCGTAGCAATCGACGCCGCGCG
>NZ_JBFUIU010001380.1:0-1531 GCF_056401695.1 Variovorax sp. P4_D9 | reverse complement strand
CTTTCTGCCCCAGATCGAAGCGCTGTTCGTGCAGGTGTTGGTGCTGGCGCTCGAGATGAAGTGCCTGAAGCTGGGCAACATCTCGTTGGACGGCACCAAGATCGCAGCCAATGCGAGCAAGCACAAGGCGCTGTCCTGGGAGCACGCCAACAAGATCGAGGCACAGTTGCGCGAAGAAGTGCAGCAGTTGCTGAAGCTGGCCGAAGACAGCGACAGCCGTCCTGTCAATGACGGGCTGGACGTGCCGGCGGAGATCGCGCGGCGCGAGAAGCGCCTGGGCGTTCGAGACGCCCGTGGTGCCTGGATCCCGGGGACTGAAACCCACCATCGAGCGCGTACGCCGCCAGCTTCAATTCAATAACTCAATCCTGTTGCGCTTCAGACTTGAAACCGCCCTCCCTTTCAATCGACTAGGACGCTGGGAAGCGGCCGGCCCGTGATGAACAAGCATGAGGAGTCAGCCTAGCGTGCGTTGCTGTTCGTCTTCTTCGACGTTGGCGTCCGGGACAGCGCTTTCTGGTGAGTCGGACTGTGCCTCCCTTGCCGCGGCCAGGTTCTGGGCGACGAACGTTGCGAACGGCCTGCTGTCGCTCTGGCCGCTTGCCGCGTTGAGCGCCGTCATGTAACGGTCGCGGTCTTCGAGACGCAGCACCGTCCATGGGAACCCGCCAGATGCCAGCATCGCGTTCATGATGAATCGCCCAAGACGTCCGTTGCCGTCCATGTACGGGTGAATGAAGACGAACGCAAAGTGCCCCAGCACCGCGCGCACCGCGGCCGATTGCTCGTCGCGCAACAACTCGAACAGCACGGGCATCATCTCCCGCACGGCTTCACGCGGTGGTGGTACGTGCTGGGCGTTGCGAATGTAGACCTGATGGCCCCGGTAGCCGGCGAGATTGCTCGGAGAAAGGATCCCCGCTGTGACGCTCGGCGAGAACATTGCGCGGAACCAAGCGCCGTGATCACCCTTGAGGACGTCCCCGGCATTCGCGCCAGCAAAGATCTTCTGAATCGACTCCTTGACCTCGTTGTGCGCGAGCCAGTAACCGTGCGCCGCCATGGCGTCTCTCGATTTCCTGTCCTGCTCGTGGATGTCCTCGTTCCAGTCCCCGGCTGCTACGCGCCGGATCAGTTCCGGCGTAACTCGGTAGCCCTCGATGGACAGAGAGTGGTAGGCATCCGTGACATAGACATCCTCGATCGCCTTCATGAACGCGGGAACATCTTTCGGAATGCCTGGCTCTTCGCTCGGGAAAGATCTGGCCACGTCGTCGCGCATGGAGATGCTATGGATGCCTCCCTCCCGAAGGGGAATCAGAAGACTGGGGGTGGTGAGATGACGTCGAAGGCGGCGAGAGCAGTCGTTGGTCGCAGAGATCGAAGCTCGGCACGAGCGGGTGGACCCTCTGCTGGATACGGCATCAAAGTGCCCAAGGCGTGATAGACCAAGGTCTTCACAAACACCGCAGAGGGTCCGTCATGAATCGTAATACAGGCATGAATGCAGGACAAATCATCGGCACCATGA
>NZ_JBFUIU010001379.1:0-1533 GCF_056401695.1 Variovorax sp. P4_D9 | reverse complement strand
CTGCACAGCAAGGCGCGATCCTCAACGTGATCGTCGGCATCGTCGGATCGGTGCTCGGCGGCTGGCTCGTGGCGCCGCTGCTCGGAGCTGCGACGGTCAACCAGAACGACTTCAGCGTCCGAGGCTTGTTGGCCTCACTCATCGGCGCCGTCATCCTTCTGGCGATCGTCAACTTGCTCCGTCGCGGGCACGTCCGCTGAGGCAGAACGCGATGGGCCTGCTTACCCAGATCCTCAACGGCCTGGCCGGCAACGCGCTCGGCAGACGCGATGGCCCGCGAAATGGCGGCGGGATGAGCCCGGTGCTGATGGCGCTGCTGCCGGTGGTGCTCAACATATTGATCCAACGTCGCCGGCAAGGCGGCGGCGCGGCCAGTGGTGTGGGCGGCATCGGCGACTTGATCGGTCAACTCACGCAGAAGGGCTACGGTCGACAGGCCGACTCCTGGATCGGCACCGGCGCGAACGAAGCACTACCGCCACACGCCATCGACGAGGTCTTCGGCCACGACCAACTGCACCAGATCGCGCAGCAGGCGGGCATCGGCGATGAAGAGGCGCGCAGCGGGTTGTCGGAATTGCTGCCAGAAGTGGTCGACCATTTCACTCCCGGCGGCACCATGCCCGAAGGCAACCAACTCTCGGCAAGCGTGGACGACTACCTGCGGCAGCTCACGTAGCGACTGCTCGCGCAGCGGCGGGTCGAGAACCGACGAGGACGTCAAACAGGCCATCAGCACTGTCGGTTGCTACGGCTTCTTGCCCTGCTCCCGCTTTCCTTCCTCCGTTTGAGCCGCGTCAGTTCCGATGTCCGGCGTGCGGCCCGCCTTTTTGTTGGCCTCTCGTCCCATTGGGCTGCCCTTCATTTCGATCGGGTCGTCTGCCGGTGGATCGCTCAGGTGCAGGTGAAGCCTCGAGCGCGCAATCGTGACGATGCTCACGTTCATGGGTCAGCGAGATTCCGGCGAAGGGGTCAATTCCAGACCGGTCGCAACACCCGCGACGCCGGGCGAACGGCAGCCGTCCCGGCCTGCCCGCTAGAGAGCCAGGGCCTGTCACACGGCGGTTGGCGCCGTCTCGGCCATGGACTTGAGATCCTTCCTGCACGACGCTATTTCCAGCCCGCGCCCGCGAACGGCTGTCGGGGTTGCACCGCGGGCAGTAGGGATCGGGGTTGGGTGATCGCGGGATCACTTCGGCCTCCGCGATCGAGCGGCCCTTTGCCCTTGCGCCATCAGAACTCGGTCCAGTCGCCCGCGCGGCCCACCGTCGCCACCTGCTTCGGCGCTCCCGTCGGCTCGATCCGCCGAGAAGGCTGGGCTGCTGCCCGCGGCTGTACAGCGGCCCCGGCCGACGCAACCACTGGTTTCCGGCTGACCCCGCCCTCGCTTCCGAGGTTGAACACGCTGACTGCCTGCACGAGGCTCGTCGCCTGCTCCTGAAGCGAGCCCGCCGCGGCAGCCGCCTCCTCCAGCCTGCACGAGGCTCGTCGCCTGCTCCTGAAGCGAGCCCGCCGCGGCAGCCGCCTCCTCCA
>NZ_JBFUIU010001378.1:0-1542 GCF_056401695.1 Variovorax sp. P4_D9 | reverse complement strand
CTCGCAGACGGCCACCAGAACCTCCATCGGCGTGTTCCCCGCACCGGCGCCCAGGCCCGCAGCCGCGGCGTCGATACGCGTCGCGCCAGCGGCGACGGCAGCGAGCGAGTTCGCCACGCCCATCGCCAGGTTGTGGTGGCCGTGAAAACCAAGTTCGGTCTCGGGCTTCAGCGCCGCGCGCACCGCGCCAAGCCGCGCTTTCACGTCGTCGGGCAACATGTAGCCGGCCGAGTCGGTGATGTAGATGCAGTTGGCGCCATAGGCTTCCATCAGCAGCGCCTGCTTGACCAGCCCTTCCGGGCTGTTCAGGTGCGCCATCATCAGGAAGCCCACCGTGTCCATGCCGAGCTTGCGCGCGGCGACGATGTGCTGCTCGCTGGCGTCAGCCTCGGTGCAGTGCGTCGCCACGCGGATGGTGCTGACGCCCAGGCCGTGAGCCATCTTCAGATGATCGACCGTGCCGATGCCGGGGATCAGCAGTGCCGATACCTTGGCGCGCTTCATCAGCGGGATCACGGTCGCGAGATATTCCTCGTCGGTGTGCGCCGGGAAGCCGTAGTTCACCGAACTGCCGCCGAGGCCGTCGCCATGCGTGACTTCGATCAGCGGCACGCCAGCGTCGTCCAGTCCCTTCGCGATCGACCTCATCTGCTCCAGCGTCGTCTGGTGGCGCTTGGGGTGCATGCCGTCACGCAGCGTCATGTCGTGCACGAGGATCTTCTTGCCTTGGAATGTCGTCATGACGTCGTCTCCCTCACGCGGCCACCGGCTCGAGCCTGAGCGAGCCGGCCAGGATTTCTTCGGCGAACATCTCGGCGGTGCGCGCGGCGGCCGCTGTCATGATGTCCAGATTGCCGGCGTACTTGGGCAGATAGTCGCCCAGGCCCTCGACCTCCATGAAGACCGAGACTCGGTGGCCGTGGAATATCGGGCCGTTGACGAGCTTGTAGCCCGGCACGTACTTCTGCACTTCCTTGATCATGTCGTGGATCGACTTCGTGATCGCGGCCTGGTCCGGTGCGGTTTCAGTGAGGCAGTGCACGGTGTCGCGCATGATCATCGGCGGCTCGGCCGGGTTGATGACGATGATGGCCTTGCCCTTCTTGGCTCCGCCCACCTTCTCGACCGCACCGGCGGTGGTGCGGGTGAATTCGTCGATGTTCTTGCGAGTGCCCGGCCCGACGGAGCGAGACGCGACGGTGGCGACGATCTCGCCATACGCCACCGGCTGGACGCGTGAGACGGCAGCAATCATCGGGATCGTCGCCTGCCCGCCGCAGGTGACCATGTTGACGTTCATCTCGCGCTTGCCCACATGCTGCTTCAGGTTGACCGGCGGCACGCAGTAGGGGCCGACGGCGGCCGGCGTCAGGTCGATCATCATCACGCCCAGCGCATTGAGCTTGCGCGAGTTCTCGGGATGCACATAGGCGCTGGTGGCGTCGAACGCAATTTGAACGCCGTCGGCCTTCACGTGAGGCATCAGTCCGTCYACGCCATCGGCGGTGGTCTTGAGGCCCATCTCGCGGGCGCGCTTCAGGC
>NZ_JBFUIU010001377.1:0-1545 GCF_056401695.1 Variovorax sp. P4_D9 | reverse complement strand
GGTGTATTTCGAACGGCGCAACTTCGAATGGCGCAGCGATCGTGCGCAGGTCGGTGCGCGACGCCACCATCGCGTTGGCGAGCCTAGCCGGCGCGGTCATCAAAAGCCCGGACGAGGCAACGATCGACGCTAAGCCGAGCGAGTGGGCGGCCGTCAAAACTACTCGTCGACAATCGAGCGCGCCCGCTTTTTCCAAAGTCTGCTGGAGCTGGAAGTCGGTTGTGCCCTGCGGCCTGTAAGCGACATGCTCGGCCGCGAGATAGTCTTCAAGATCAATCCKCTCCCGAGTACCCAAGGGTGACGACTTGGACACGAGCACCACGAAAGTCTCGTCAAATAGTCGCTGCTGATAAAAAGATGGCCCCATCATCTCCCAACTGCCCAGCGCTATGTCGATCTGTCCGTGGAGCATCCGCTGTCGGGCTTCGGTCATCGAGACGTCCACAGTCTCGAAGCGAATTCCGGGCGCGACGCCTCGAGCGATCGAGAGCAACTCGGGCATCATGACCAGCTGACCGATGTCATTGACGGCGATTCGAAACAAACGGCTCGATGTCGGCGCGTCAAATGTTCTTCCCTGGTCGACCGCCTGCACCAGGTAGGCAAGGCCTTCCTCGATGGGCGCGATCAGGCGCTCGGCAACCGGCGTCGGGACCATCCCGTCCGCCGAACGTACAAACAGTGCATCGTTGAAGCGTTCGCGCATGCGCTTGAGGGCGTTGCTCACCGCGGACTGAGTCATGCCAAGACGGTCACCTGCGAGCGTGACGCTGCGCGTGTTGTAGATCGCCTGAAAGACCAGAAAAAGGTTCAGATCGATCGAGTTGATGTTCACTTTGCCGTCTCCGTTCTCTTTCTGCATGAGGATACGTGGCATCCAACCGAAGATGGCGAAACTTCGTCAGGTCACGCTTCTAGGCTCCGGCGCACCCTTGCGGGCCCGCGCGCGGACTCACTCGGTATCCAACACCCCAAGGTTGTCATAGACCATGACAAGCATGTCTCGAAGGGACTCTGCTTGCGCGCTGCTCAGTCCGGACAACGACACACGCTCATACAACTGAGCAAGGGGAATGATTCGCAAGGTGAGATCTCGTCCCGCCTCTGTCAAACCAAGAGCGAGCGCACGAGCATCCTCGTTCGATCGCTCGCGCACCAGTACGCCACGCTGCAAGAGACCGTCGACCACTCTTGAGAGCGTGGACGGGTCCGTCGACGTGTGCAACGCCAGGTCCGACAGTCGCTGGTGCTCCTTGTGGTGCRGGGCGACGCAGACACGCCACTCCGTCAGCGACAAGTTGAACTGCTTGAGCTCCCTGCTGAACGACTGCCCCATTCTTGTTCCTGCACGTGCAAGCAAGTACGGGATCGCGCGCTCCAAGTTGTGATCTGCAGGTTTGCCTGCAAATGCATTCGATTCCGAAAGCATCTGAGCCCGTGAACTGTGCTGTTGAAGGGGGACTACTGCGGCTGATTTTCTCTTCACGACAATCATTCTTACAAGCAAATATGGAGACGATCATAGCGTAAACCCTAGTTCTATAT
>NZ_JBFUIU010001376.1:0-1551 GCF_056401695.1 Variovorax sp. P4_D9 | reverse complement strand
GGGCTCCGCCTGCTACCGCGCAGACTGGCTATCCGGAAAAGCCGATCCGGTTCATCTTGTCGGCTCCCGCGGGGGGCACTCTGGATGCAATCGGCCGCACCGTCGCCGAAAAGATGAGTGCCGCCTGGAAGCAGCCTGTGATTGTTGAATCGAAAGCTGGCGCTGCGGGGATGCTGGCCGCCGCCGCCGTGGCCAAGGCGCCACCTGACGGGTACACGGTCCTTCTGAGCCTCGCTTCCGTTGTACAGAATACGGTTGTGCGGCCTGCCGCGCCATACCGCTTGCAGGATCTCGTTCCGGTCTCCCTCGTCGCGACTATGCCGGTCGTGCTGGTGGTCAAGAACGGCAGCGCCGCGAAATCGCTGTCGGACTTGGTTCGCATGTCGAAGGAGCCACAGCAACGCGTCAGCGTCGCGTCCTGGGGCATCGGATCGACGGGGCACATCATCACTGAGGCCATTCGCCAAAAGTCCGGCGCAGACTGGGCCCACGTGGCGTACAAGGGCGAGGCGGAGCCGCTTTCGGACCTGCTGGGTGGGAGGGTGACCGCCGCCACCGGTTCACCCGGCTTTTACTTGAATCACCTGAAGGAGGTTCGCGTCCTGGCGGTGGGCGCCCCGGCTCGGCTCAAAAAGCTCCCGGAGGTTCCGACCTTTGCGGAGGTAGGTTATCCGCTTGCCAATCTGTCCGGCTGGGGCGGTTTCTTCGTACCGGCAGGCACCCCCGCCGCGATCATCTCAAAACTCTCCGCCGAGATTCAAAGAATCGTGGCATTGCCCGATGTGGCCGAGCGCATTCGATCTCTTGAGTACGAACCGGTTGGTAACAGCAGCGAGGCATTTGCCCGCTTTGTCGAAGAGGACGCGGCCCGCTGGACTGCCGTCGTCAAGAAGGGCAACATCGTCCTCGACTAGGGCAATGCGCGTAGAGCAATAGTCTCATCTGAGCGGTCAGCGTCCGCGGCAAGTCATCGCGAAGGATCCTGATGCGGTGGTGGCGGCCGCCAAGTCCCACCGCGTGGGCGCGATTCACGGCTAGGCCTAACGCAGCCTACGGTCTGCGCGGCGGATCCTGCCGATTGGGTCGGTTCGCCGGCGAGCGGCCCGGCTATAGGGACGCGGCCTGGCGGCACTAGCGCTTGACAAGCTGGCACGTCTGGGCCCGGAGCCTGCTTTGCGTTTCAGGCCAAGTCGCTCAGCTTTTGTGCGCGTCGAAGGTCGGCGGTATCGAAGCCACCAGCCAACCACAGACGCGAGCTCTTGCCTCGCGTCGGAGCTTCGCCCATGTTCTCGCCAAAAACTAGCAAGACTTGTCGTTGCGCGGAGTTCGACGGACCTTGCGCCCTGACGACGCGCGATGGAGATGGAATCCCTGAGACAGGTCTCAATCTCAACCGGTGCGGCGGTCCCTTCAAGGCGAAGCATTTCGGCCTTGAGCCGCGGGCGCACCGCGAAGCAGCAATTCGACTCGGCACGCCTACTCGCGCCGGGCTACGAGGTGTTCTGAATCGAGGGAAACCGACGGCCATGGGCCGACGTCACGGCGCAATAC
>NZ_JBFUIU010001375.1:0-1554 GCF_056401695.1 Variovorax sp. P4_D9 | reverse complement strand
CGGGGCCGCCCGGTCCGCGGGCATCTCGACGCTCGCCGAACTTGCCGCCCCGCCCGGCGGGCACGGCGTCGGCCTTCCGGTTGCCGGGGCGGTCGTCGCCGCGCACCGCGATCACCGGCTTGGGAGCCGGCTTCGGCGGTGCCGCGGGTGCTGCGGCCTCAGCATCGGAGCGGGCCGAGGGATCGGCGCCGTCGGCCGGCGCCACCAGGCCGTCGACGGCGGGCGCATCGGCGTGCTCGGCGGCCGGCAATGCCTCGGCGTCCTCCGGCCCTGGCGCCTGCTCGGCGCTCTCGCCGAATTCGGCCGCCGCCTGGCCTGGCGCCACCACCTCGGTCGCGCCCACCGCGGGACCGTCGGCGCTCGCGCCCTGGACCGGTGCGGCAGCCGGCGGTGTCGGCGGCGGGGCTTCGCCGCGCAACGCGGCTTCGAGCTGTGCCACCGCAGCGCGGATCTTCTGGGCGTCGCCGGTGCTGTTGGCGGCCTCGAGCGCCTTGGAGGCGTTCAAAACATGGCGATCATGTTCKCTCATCGCGGCCGAAGCCTTCTCGCGCTCGGCCGTCTTGCGGTTGAAGGCCTCGTCGATCGGGGCCCGGAAAGCGTCCCAGAGCTTCTGCTCGTGGCGACGGTCGAGCGGCACCATTTGCGCCTCCTGCTGCCAGCGCTGCTGGAGCGCCTTGACGGCGTCGATCCGCAGCATAGGCGCAGCACCGAGTTCGGCGGCCTCGGCGATCATCGCCTGGCGACGCTCGACACTGGCCTTCTGCGCCGCCTCGAAGGGCGCACGGGCGGCGCCGAAGGCCTCGTTCCATTGCGCCTGCAGTTCGGCGAACACCTTTTCGCCGACATGGCCGGCGTCGCGCCAGCGATCGGCGAACTGGTGCAGTGCGCGGTTGTGCGCCTTCAGGTCGGTTGCCTGGGCATTTTCGGCCGCCCAGGCCTTGACCTCCTCGATCAGCGCGGCGCGCAGCGCACGGTGCTCGGCCGCATCGGCGCGAACCTTCTCGAGCCAGGCCTCGACCACCTTGTGGGCTTCGTTACAGGCTTCGTCGAAACGCTTCCAGAGGGCGTGATTGGGCACGCCGCCTTGGTCGGCCTGCTTCCATTGCTCGCGCAGGGCGCGCAGGGTTTCCTGCATCTTGCGGCCGCCCAGTGCCTGGCCCTCGGGCCGCTTGAGCAGGCCCTCGGCCTTGGCAACCAGGTCTTCGCGCACCTTGTCGGCGCTCCAGCGCTGCCAGCCTTCGAGCTCGCCCGCCGCCACCAGCGCCGCATGGACCCGGGCCTCGAGCGGTGGCTCGACCAGCTTGCCGTGCTCCTTGAGCACCGCGCGCAACGCGGCTGCGGCACCAGCACTGGCCTTGCCATGGCCCTCCGCGGTTTCCTGCTCGAGCTTGGCGAGCGCGCCCTGGACGGCGTCCTGCGCCAGGGCGCGCTTTTCGGGATCGACCTTGGGCGCGGCCGGCTTGGGCGGCGCAGCCGGTGCGGCCTCGGGCGTGCCGCCTCGCGCCACCCGCAACTCGTCGGCCCAGACCGGCACCGGCGGCAGCGGCGCGGCGG
>NZ_JBFUIU010001374.1:0-1556 GCF_056401695.1 Variovorax sp. P4_D9 | reverse complement strand
GCGCGTTCTCGAACGCGGTGCGGGCAATCCCGGTGCGATCGCCGGAGCGCGCATGGCAGCGTTCGAGCGCTGACGCCACGGTGGCCGAGACGTCGTCGAAGATCGCCTTGTCGGAAATCTTCACGTCGTCCTGCATCAGGAACGCGAACGCACGCGCCATGCCGCAATTGGCGATGAAGTCGGGAATCACCGCCACCTTCGAATCGGCTTGCTCGTAGATCGGGCCGTAGAAGATCTCGCGATCGGCAAAGGGCACGTTGGCGCCGCTGGACACGACTTCGAGCCCGCCCTTGACCAACTGCTCGATCTGCTGCTGCGTCACCAGGCGCGACCCGGCGCAGGGCAGGAAGATTTCCGCGCCCGCGCACCAGACAGCGCGATTGATTACGTCGAAAGGAAGCATTCCTTCCGCGGCCAGTTGGTTGCCCTTCTTCTGCAGGAACAGCGTGCGGATCTGTTCGAAGCTGAAGCCCTCGGGATTGAGCAGCCCGCCCTCGCGATCGATGATGCCGACCACGCGCGCGCCGGCTTGCGCAAGATAGTAAGCCGCGGTAGAGCCCACATTGCCCCAGCCCTGCACGATGACGCGTTTGCCGGCGACTTCGCCGCCGTAGAGCCTGTAGTAGTGAAGCACCGATTCGGCCAGACCCCAGCCCGTGATCAGGTCGGCCACCAGGTACTTGCGGGCGGAGTCAGGCGTGTAGTGCGGGTCCTCGACAACCTTGGCCACGCCCATGCGCAGCTGCCCGACCTTCTGGATGCGCTCGCTGTCGCTCGGCTCGAAGTGGCCGTTGACGACGCCCTCCTGCGGATGCCACAAGCCGTAGCTCTCCGTGATCGGGATCACCTCATGCACCTCGTCGACGTTCAGGTCGCCACCGGTGCCATAGTAGGTCTTGAGCAGCGGCGTCACCGCCTTGTACCAGCGCCGCAGCACGTCGTTCTTGCGCGGATCGGCAGGATCGAAATCAATGCCCGACTTCGCGCCCCCAATGGCCGGGCCGGAGACGCTGAACTTGACCTCCATGGTCTTTGCCAGCGACTCGACCTCACGCCGGTCGAGCCCCGGGCGCATGCGCGTGCCGCCACCGGCAGCACCACCGCGCAGTGAGTTGATGACCACCCAGCCCTTGGCGGGCGTCTCGGCGTCGTGCCATTCGAAGACGATCTCAGGCGCCTTGTTCTCGAAGCGATTCAGCAGTTCTTTCATCTCGGTCTTTCAGATTCTCTGGAGTCAGGCTAGAAGTAATTTGTCGTCGTCGAGCTTCTCGCCACGAGTCTTCTCGAACATGTGTAGCAGGTCGGGCACGTCCATGCCGGCGCGCTCGGCGCCCTTGACGTCGAGGATCACGCGGCCTTCGTGCAACATTACCGTGCGCGTGCCGTAGTCGAGCGCCTGGCGCATGCTGTGCGTGACCATCATGGCCGTCAGCTTGCCGGCCTCGACGATCCTCGCGGTGAGTTCGAGCACGAAGGCGGCGGTCTTCGGATCGAGCGCGGCCGTATGCTCGTCGAGCAAGAGGATGCGCGACGGCTGCAGCGAGGCCATCAACAGG
>NZ_JBFUIU010001373.1:0-1557 GCF_056401695.1 Variovorax sp. P4_D9 | reverse complement strand
AGCGTACAGTGCCGAGCCTCGGACTGCATCAGGTGTTTGTCGAGGATCCCTCCGGCGTCACGATCGAGCTCAATTTTCCCGCTGAGGAAGCGCTGCCGTTGCAGCAAAAGACGACGGACGCGTCTGCAATCGCGGACTGACCGGCCTGGGGGGGGACAAACATGAAGGCGCATCAAGGCAAGAAGGCAGTCATCGTCGGTGGCTCACTCGGTGGATTGTTTGCGGCCAACCTGCTGCTGCGCGCCGGCTGGGACGTCCATGTCTATGAGCGTGCCGCGGAGGAGCTCCAGGGCAGAGGGGCCGGAATCGTGACGCATCCGGAACTCCTGAGCGCACTGACGTCCGCGGGCATCGTCGTAGACGAAAGCATCGGCGTGAAGGTCACGCAGCGCGTCACGCTGGCGAAGGACGGCTCGGTGATCGGCCTGCGCGACCTGCCGCAGACGCTCACCGCTTGGGGTCGGCTCTATCACGTGCTGAGGTCCGCATTCCCTGACGATCGATACCACAACGGAAAGCGGCTGCAGTCATTCAAGCAGGACGCCGATGCCGTCGAGGCAACGTTCGCAGGTGGGGAGGTCGCCCGCGGTGACCTGCTCTTGGCGGCGGACGGATTGCGCTCGTCCATCAGGACGTCATTGCTGCCTGGGGCCAAACCCCAATACGCCGGCTATGTCGCATGGCGTGGCTTGGTCGAAGAATCAACGCTGACGGACCGCACGCGGAAGGAGTTGTTTCCGTACTTCGCGTTCGGACTTCCTCCGCACGAGCAAATGATTGCCTATCCCGTCGCGGGCAAGGACAGTGCAGTCGAGGAGGGCGCACGACGATTCAACTTCGTCTGGTATCGCCCGGCGGACGAAAGCACGACGCTCAGGGACATGGTGACCGACGCTGACGGAAAGGTCTGGCACGATGGCATCCCGCCGCCGCTCATTCGGCCGGAGGTCCTCGATCAGGTGCGGCAGGCCGCACGCGATGTGTTGGCACCACAGTTTGCGGAGGTGGTCGAAAAGACCGAGAACCTCTTCTTTCAGCCAATCCTTGATCTGGAATCCGAACAGTTGGCCTTTGGCCGGATCGCGCTGCTGGGCGATGCCGCGTTCGTCGCCCGTCCGCATTGCGGAATGGGGGTGACCAAGGCTGCCGGCGATGCAATGGCCCTGCTCGAGGCGCTGGCGCACTGTGACGATATCCCGAGCGCTCTCAAGGCCTATGAGCGGCCGCGCGTGGAATTCGGATGCTTCATCGTCGCACATGCCCGGGCACTGGGGGCCTACATGCAGGCCCAATTGCACAGCGAGCATGAGCGAGAGATGGCGGAGCTGTATCGAACCCCGGAAGTCATCATGAAGGAAACAGCGGTTTCTCCGAAACGGCATTGACCAAGCGAGGACGGTCTCGATGGCGGTGCCTCTCGGGCCATCCTCTCGCAAGGTCGGGCGATTCGTCCGCGCATTGCCTTGAGCGGCGAGGTTCCGAGCGAGCAGATGTGAAGTTTCTTCAACCGCAAGTTTCAGGAGACAACCTTGATCCATGCAGGAAGGGAAGCAGAAC
>NZ_JBFUIU010001372.1:0-1560 GCF_056401695.1 Variovorax sp. P4_D9 | reverse complement strand
GGAGATGCTATGGATGCCTCCCTCCCGAAGGGGAATCAGAAGACTGGGGGTGGTGAGATGACGTCGAAGGCGGCGAGAGCAGTCGTTGGTCGCAGAGATCGAAGCTCGGCACGAGCGGGTGGACCCTCTGCTGGATACGGCATCAAAGTGCCCAAGGCGTGATAGACCAAGGTCTTCACAAACACCGCAGAGGGTCCGTCATGAATCGTAATACAGGCATGAATGCAGGACAAATCATCGGCACCATGAGTGGTCGGCAGGTCGTCGGGCTGGACATTGCCAAGCAAGTCTTTCAGCTGCACACGGTGGACATGGGCACGGGCGAGATCAGCAACGTGCAGCTCAAGCGCGCCAAGGTCATGGAACACTTTGCCCGTCGCCAGCCCTGCCTGATCGCCATGGAAGCCTGCGGCAGCGCCCACCACTGGGCGCGCGAATTGACGGCACTGGGTCACAGCGTGCGTTTGCTGCACGCCAAGATCGTTCGCCCCTTCGTCTCGGGCAACAAGACCGACGCCACCGATGCTCGCGCGATCTGGCTGGCCGTGCAACAGCCTGGCGTGAAATTCGTGGGCATCAAGACCGCGGCCCAGCAAGCCACGCTCACGCTGCATCGCCAGCGCGAACTTCTGATGAAGATGCGCACCATGCAAACCAACGCCCTGCGTGGGCTGCTGTATGAATTCGGCGCCACCTTCGCCAAGGGCCGCAAAGCCCTGTTCAAGGAAGTCGAGCAGGCTCTGGAAGAACTCTCGCCACAGTTGCCCCAGATGGTCAGGGACAGCCTGCACGAGCAAGTCGCGCGCATCAAGGCGCTGAGCCCGGACATCCAGACGATAGAGAAGCGCCTCGAGCTGCAACTCAAGACCGATGCGAACATGCAGCGCATTGCGCAGATTCCGGGCGTCGGCCTGCTCACGGCGACGGCGGCCATTGCGACCATGGGCGAGGCCAGCGCCTTCAAGTCAGGGCGAGAGTTCTGCGCCTGGCTGGGCTTAGTGCCCTCGCAAACCGGCACGGGGGGCAAAGTGCGCCTCGGCGGCATCTCCAAACGGGGGGACACGTACACGCGCACCTTGCTCATTCACGGTGCCAGAAGTGTGCTGACGCACGCCAAGGAGCCTGGGGCGTGGCTCGAAGGGCTCAAGAGCCGCAGGCCCGCCAACGTGGTGATTGTGGCGCAGGCGGCCAAGATGGCCCGAACGATCTGGGCCGTGACGGCCAGGCAGCAGGATTACCAACAGGGCTTTCAAAGCCTCAGGCCGCAAGCGGCCTGAGGTGAAGAAAGCCAAATGATCGACCACCAACGTTAGAAAGGATATGGATCAGTCTTCGCAAGGGTAGTGAGGCAGCAAAGAGTGAAGTGATGTGAAACAGGTCAGACCGGGACGAGCTAAACCTGCATGTGGTCTCGGACATAGAAAGTCCGCCATAGGAGATGAGGCGCTTGTCAGCGGATATGCATGGGGGCCAGCGGGGCGAGTCGGGGAAACCAGGCGAGCCGCGCAATCAAGGCCGGATATAAGGACGCAGCCGACTTCTTCGCAGCACAACACAAAT
>NZ_JBFUIU010001371.1:0-1564 GCF_056401695.1 Variovorax sp. P4_D9 | reverse complement strand
CGCGGGGAGACCGAGCCCTACGCCGCCCTTGTCGCGACCCGGATCCGGACGCAATTGCGCGCCACCTGGGGGATTGCCGAAAGCGGGGCGGCCGGACCCTCGGGCAGCCCTTATGGCGATGCGCCGGGCCATGTGTGCGTCGCGGTCGCCGGCGCGCTGACGCGGATGCAGACCATCGAGACCGGCGAAGGCGAGCGGGCGCTGAACATGGACTTGTTCGCGCGACAACTCCTTGCGCTGTTCGACGAGGTTCTGCAGGCGCCGGACGCGCCCCGGAAATAGGGTGAACAGGCCCTGGGACCGCGCGATTTGTCAAGGCGGGCGCGTTCCGAGTGTTCGAGTTGCCGGGCCGCGAGTCTGTGTTTAATCGGTGACGAGAGGCAAGGACAAGGTCCGTCGGACATGCATCGGCCCGAACAAGCAGAACCGGTCACGCTGACCGAAGCGATCATCCCGATCGCCGTGCTTGTCTTGCTGGTGGGCCTGTCCTATTTCCTGTTCGGCGACGCCGGCGCGGGCGGGTCGAACCGGTGGCCCTGACCGTTTCCACCATGATCGCTGTCTTCGTGGGCTGGCGCCGCGGACACACGCTCGCGTGCTGGGCGATGCGGCATCGGCCAGCGTCAGTTCCGGCATCGGTGCGATCTTCATCCTGTTCGCTGTCGACGCCCCGGTCGGCACCTGGGCGCTCAGCTGAACGATCGGGGCGATGGTCTACTACGGGCTCCAGATCCTGAGTCCGAACTTCTTCTACTTCACGGCGGCGGCCTTGTGCGCCGTCGTCTCGTTCAGCATCGGAACCTCGTGGACGGTCGCCGGGACCATCGGCATCGGCCTGATGGGGATTGCGCAGAACATGGGACTCAACCCGGCCATCGCGGCCGGCGCCGTGATATCGGGCGCGTATTTCGGCGACAAGTGCTCGCCGATCTCGAACTCGCCGACACTCGCCTCCGCCGCCTCCGGGGTCGACCTGTACGTGCACATCAAGGAAACCCTGCTGCTGTCGATCGTCGGCATGGCGATCACGTTGGCGGTGTTCTTCTTGCTGGGGCGCCCCGGCGAATTCGACGCCAGCCAGCAGGTCGCGCCGATGGGGAGCACCTTCCACATCTCGCCCTGGCTGTTCCTGCCGCTGGCCCTGGTCATCGGCCTGGCGGTGTTCAAATTCCCGCCTTTCACGTCGATCTTCCTCGGCGCCGTGGCAGGCGGCCTGCTTGCGGTGTTCTTCGCGCCCGATCGGGTCCTCGCGTTTGCCGCTGCGGAAGACTAAATTCCGCGCTGGCTGGCACTGCTCAAGGGGGTCTGGCTCGCGATGGGAGGCAGCTATCGGGCTTCGACCGGCTATCCGGCCATTGACATGCTGGTGTCGCGCGGCGGCATGGAAAGCATGCTCGACACCATCTGGCTGATCATCACTGCGCTGGCCTTCGGCGGCGTGATCGAGAATTGCGCCGCGATCCGAAAGGCCTGCAGCCCGATCACGACGCAGGCGATGGCCATCACCGTGCGGCCGATCCGTGCGCCGGCATCGATCAGCGAGCTCGCACTGCGGGTGCCCGGA
>NZ_JBFUIU010001370.1:0-1566 GCF_056401695.1 Variovorax sp. P4_D9 | reverse complement strand
CAACTGGAGAAGCCCTTGGACGCGTATTCAGCCTGGGTGCGCTTGACGATGTGCTCGAACTCGATGCGCGGAATCAGCTTGAGGATCTGACTGAACATGCTGCATGATGCTTTCACGTTGGGCCTCTCGTGAGTGGGGTGGAAGTTCGTTTGGCGACAACTTTTTACCCCACGCATCGGGATGGCTCAACGCCTTCTGTCTTGGACAAGAGTGGTCAGCCATAGCGGTTCCTTTGAGCAGGGCGCGTGGGCGGGGATGCGCGACATCTGGATGGACTACGTGAAGCCGGTCGCTCTCAGGCTGATGCTTCAGGTGTTCTCAATCGTCTGGTTGGTGGGTTGCACGAGTTGGGCGGCCCAAGTACTGTGGAGGTTGTAATGCAACTGGGCGCTTCTCTTCCCCGACGCAGGTTCGACGTTGTGATCGTCGGTGCTGGCGGCTCCGGCATGCGTGCCTCGCTCCAACTGGCTCGCGCCGGCCTCAATGTGGCCGTGGTGTCCAAGGTGTTTCCCACCCGCTCCCACACGGTGGCGGCGCAGGGTGGGATCGCCGCATCGCTGTCGAACATGAGCGACGACAACTGGCACTACCACTTTTACGACACCATCAAGGGTTCCGACTGGCTCGGCGACCAGGATGCGATCGAGTTCATGTGCCGCGAGGCGCCGAAGCTTGTCTATGAACTCGAACACTTTGGCATGCCGTTTGACCGCAACCCCGACGGCACGATCTATCAACGGCCGTTCGGTGGCCACACCGCCAACTACGGCGAAAAAKCTGTCCAGCGCGCCTGCGCCGCGGCCGATCGCACCGGCCACGCCTTGCTCCATACGCTGTACCAGCAGAACATCAAAGCTCGAACTAACTTCTTTGTCGAGTGGATGGCGCTGGACCTGATCCGTGACGCCGAGGGCGATGTGCTCGGCATCACGGCCCTCGAGATGGAGACGGGAGACGTCCATATCCTACAAGCGAAGACGACGATGCTCGCGACTGGCGGCGCCGGGCGAGTCTTCGCCGCTTCGACCAATGCGTTCACGAACACTGGCGATGGTCTCGGCATGGCTGCGCGGGCGGGCATCCCTCTTCAGGATATGGAGTTCTGGCAGTTCCACCCGACGGGGGTGGCCGGGGCCGGTGTGCTCTTGACCGAGGGCTGCCGCGGCGAAGGCGGCATCTTGCGCAATGTGAATGGCGAGCGGTTCATGGAGCGCTACGCCCCAACTCTGAAGGACCTGGCGCCGCGCGACTTCGTCTCTCGCTCGATGGACCAGGAGATCAAGGAAGGACGCGGCTGCGGCCCCAACAAGGACTATGTGGTCCTCGACATGACCCATCTGGGACGCGAGACCATCATGAAGCGGCTGCCTTCGATCTATGAAATCGGCCTCAACTTCGCCAATGTCGATATCACGAAGGAGCCCATCCCAGTTGTGCCGACGCTGCACTACCAGATGGGTGGCATTCCGACCAACATCAACGGCCAGGTGGTGGTGCCGAAGGGCGCTGAGCCGAACTTTGTCGTCGATGGCCTTTATGCCGTGGGCGAGTGCTCTTGTGTCAGCG
>NZ_JBFUIU010001369.1:0-1572 GCF_056401695.1 Variovorax sp. P4_D9 | reverse complement strand
AAACGAAACCGCTTGTCAAGCAGTTGCGAATGATTCGATCCCGGAAGTTCAAGCGATGCGGCCGATGACTCCCGGCTCATATCGCGCGATGTGCGCTCATGCACAAAGCGCTGCCCGCCGGGCACCACGACCGCCTCGCAAACGGCTACTGATTTTTGCGCCGGAAAGTAGCTAAAACGGGATTTCCTCAACCTCGTAGCAAAGGAGCCGGAAATGTCGACAACCTGGAAACGGGCCTTGCTGGAGGCGAGCCGGCTACTGGATCTTCACCATGCGGGTGGCGCTGCCTTCGCGCTTGGGAAGGGTGAGGCGCAGCACGCCGTCCTCGAGCTGGCCGGCCGCCTCGGCGGCGACGTGCCGCTGGATGGCTAGGGCCGCGCCTCCTTCAGGCGCCTTTCGATCTCGGCCAGGCTCAACGAGGTCAGGTCGGCGTTGAACTCCAGTTTGATCTTCTTCTGCACCGGCTCGCTGAACCGGGTCCGGAGTTCACCGAGGAACGGGTTCGACGCACAGACCTCGAGGGATTCGAATTTGCGGGCTGCGAGCCCCTGTTCCAGTCGATCGGCCACTTCGCATGCGAAATGATGAAGCTCCTTGCGCCGAGCGTCCGTGCGGGGCTCGAAGCGCACGGCGCCGTGGCTGGTGTCCGTGACTTCTCGGCCGGGGCGGTCCGTTGCCAGTTCGCTGCGCCGCATTCGGCTTTCCTCATGTGTCAGGGTCTCTACCGGCACCAACGAGGCCAATGGGAACTCGCGGCTGAAAATCCGCGCCAGCGATGCATTGGCGACAAGGACCCACTGATGCTTCATGTCAATTCTCCTTCGAACGAAAATTCATGGTGCGCGTCTCCCTGCAAGAGGATTTTGCGCCAGCGCAGGAAGGGCGCAACAGCTTGGCGCCTTCAGCCACCGCTGACAAAGAAGGAAGGCCCGGCACGGGCCCATCGCGCGCAAGCCCCGACCCAAGCGAGGTCGCGCTGACAACGCACCTGCGGCTGAATTCGTTCGTCGCAGCGGCTCGATGCGGATTTCTTGATCTGAAGCAAGACCCTGTCACCGTGTCGGTATGAGAGTGTTCATTGGCGCAGGCGGATGTTGTCGATTAGCAGGAGATGAGCCATGAGCGGCGATGCGATCTATTGTTTCGATAGGGCGTGTGTTCTGTTCGCGATCTACCCCGAAGGAAAAGCAGGTCCTCGCGTCGTGGCCGAGATCTCGGAAGATGCTTTGCGCGACGAATTCGGAGCACAAGGAGGCGGGGACAGCCTCGTCGACGCCTGCCGGAGTCACTTCGATGTGATCGAGGCGGTGGCGCTGCGGCGCTACCGCGAGGACCCCGTGAAAGCCGTGTTGGTGGAGGTGGGCGACTTCGCGTTTCCGGCATTCCCATCGATCGATTCCGTCAGTTGAGCGCTTGCCGCTCGAGCGCTGGGTCCGACAGCAAGGATCACGCGGATGCGTCGATGGTCTGCGGGTGCTGCCGGACCAGCAGCACCGGCACGGGGCTAGTTCATACGACGAGATCCGCATCGCTGCCAGCGCCATGCGACTCAGGCCACGCCGACCGTGAGTG
>NZ_JBFUIU010001368.1:0-1573 GCF_056401695.1 Variovorax sp. P4_D9 | reverse complement strand
CAGCTCCTCGGCGATCCGCTTGGCGACCGAGGTCGCGGCAATGCGCCGCGGCTGGGTGTGGCCGATCAGCCGGCCCTTGCCCTGCGGCGCGTTGCGCTTGCCGCGGCCGAGGGCCAGCACGATCTTTGGCAGCTGCGTGGTCTTGCCCGAGCCGGTCTCGCCGCAGACGATGACGACCTGGTTCACCTCGATGGCGGCGCTGATTTCGTCGCGCCGGGCCGACACCGGCAGGGACTCGGGGAACTCGATTCGAAGAGGAGACGAAGACAAGGCGGGCAGTTCGGGGAAAATCCCCGATTATCTTGCGCCCGGCAACTCCGCCCGACCTACCCCGCCAATGTCCACCGTCTTCAACTTCACCTTCGTGCCCTGGTTCCGCTCGGTCGCGCCCTACATCCACATGCACCGCGGCAAGACCTTCGTGGTCGCGATGGCCGGCGAGGCGATCGCCGCCGGCAAGCTGGCAAACATCGCCCAGGACCTGGCGCTGATCCAGAGCATGGGCGTCAAGGTTGTTCTGGTGCACGGCTTCCGGCCCCAGGTCAACGAGCAGCTGCGCGCCAAAGGTCACGAGGCCAGGTATTCGCACGGCATCCGCATCACCGACGAAGTGGCGCTCGACTGCGCCCAGGAGGCCGCCGGCCAGTTGCGCTACGAGATCGAGGCGGCCTTCAGCCAGGGCCTGCCGAACACCCCGATGGCCGGCTCGACGATCCGCGTGATCTCGGGCAACTTCGTCACCGCCCGGCCGGTCGGCGTGGTCGACGGCGTCGACTTCCAGCATTCTGGGCTGGTGCGCAAGGTCGATGCGGCCGGCATCCGGCGCGCCCTGGACTTCGGCTCGATGGTGCTGCTGTCGCCGTTCGGCTTCTCACCCACCGGCGAGGCCTTCAACCTGACGATGGAAGAGGTCGCGACCAGCGTGGCAATCTCGATCCAGGCCGACAAGCTGATCTTCCTGACCGAAGTGCCCGGCATCGCCCAGGACGCGAGCCTGCCGATCAGCGAGGAGAACCCGATCGACACCGAACTGCCGCTCGACACCGCCCGCAAGCTGCTGGCCGCGCTGCCGCCGCCGCAGCGCCCGACCGACACCGCCTTCTACCTGCAGCACTGCGTGAAGGCCTGCGAGGCCGGCGTCGAACGCAACCATATCCTGCCCTTCTCGGTCGACGGCTCGCTGCTGCTCGAGGTCTACGTGCACGACGGCATCGGCACCATGATCATTGACGAGAAGCTCGAGTCGCTGCGCGAGGCCACGGCCGACGACATCGGCGRCATCCTGCAGCYGATCGAGCCCTTCGAGCGCGACGGCACGCTGGTCAAGCGCAGCCGCACCGAGATCGAGCGCGACATCGGCCAGTACACCGTGATCGAGCACGACGGCGTGATCTTCGGTTGCGCGGCGCTCTATCCGTACCCCGAAGCGAAGACCGCCGAGATGGCCGCGCTGACCGTGTCGCCGCATTCGCAGGCCCAAGGCGACGGCGAACGCATCCTGAAACGTGTCGAGCAGCGCGCCAAGGCCTCCGGGCTCGAGAGCATCTTCGTGCTCACCACCCGAACCATGCAC
>NZ_JBFUIU010001367.1:0-1575 GCF_056401695.1 Variovorax sp. P4_D9 | reverse complement strand
CTTTCAGGCCCTCGTCGCCCGCGACGAAGACCTGGCCGACCGGGTCCTGCGCAAGCACTTCAGCATCGGTGACGAATATCGCCGCAAGGCCGCGACCGCGCCCGGCGCACGCGCCCGGCGGTCCACGCGCGAGGACGTGGCGTGACGAGCTTCGATTTCGCGGTGGTCCTCGAACGCTGGCCGCTGTTCCTCGACGGCGCCTGGCTCACGATCCGCCTGGCGCTCGCGGCCACGCTGTCGGGCTTCGTGATCGGCACGCTGTGCGCGGCCGGAAGGCGCAGCAGCCATCGGCTGCTCCAGCGTGCCTGCGGCGCCTATGTGGAGTTGATCCGCAACACGCCGCTGCTGGTGCAGATCTTCCTCGTCTACTTCGGCTTGTCGAGCCTGGGCCTCTCGCTGTCGGCGTTCACCGTGGCGGTGATCGCGCTCGCGGTCAACGCCGGCGCCTACGCCACCGAGATCATGCGCGCGGGTTTCGACTCGGTGAATCGCAGCCAGATCGAGGCGGCCGAATGCCTCGGACTCTCGCGCCTCCAGGTGTACTGGCACGTCGTCCTGCTGCCGGCGATGGAGCGCGTCTATCCGGCGCTGACGAGCCAGTTCGTGCTGCTGATGCTGGCCTCGTCGATATGCTCGCAGATCTCGGCCGAAGAGCTCACCGCTATCGCCAACCACGTGCAGTCGGACACCTACCGGCCGTTCGAGACCTTCCTGCTGGTCGGCGCGGCCTACATCCTGCTGTCGCTGCTGATGCGGCTGGGCTTCTGGGGGCTGGGGGCACTGCTGTTCCCGCGCCGGCGCAAGCTGGGCACCGCGCTGTGATGACCGGCACGGCATTCAATGCGAACCACCTCGCGTTCCTGCTCCAGGGCGCGGGGTGGACTGTGCTGCTCTCGCTGATCGCCTTCGTGGGCGGCGGAGCGGCTGCGTTCCTGGTGGCGCTGTCGCGGGTCTCGCCCCATCGGTCGGTCCGCACGGCCGCCGGGCTCTGGGTCCAGCTGGTGCAGGGATCGCCGTTGCTGGTGATCATGTTCCTGGCCTATTTCGGCTTGCCGACCCTCGGCATCAAGGTGTCGGCACTGGCCGCCGCCGGCGTCTCGCTGACGGTCTACGTCTCAGCCTACCTCGGCGAGATCTGGCGCGCGGCCATCCAGTCGGTGCCGCGCGCGCAGTGGGAAGCCGCCGAATGCCTCGCACTGAGCACCACACAGCGCATGTTCAAGGTCGTGCTGCCGCAGGCGATCCGGCTGGCGACCCCGCCGACGGTCGGGTTCATGGTCCAGATCGTCAAGAACACCTCGCTCGCCTCGGTGGTCGGCTTCGTCGAACTCGCCCGCTCGGGCCAGATCATCAACAACTCGATCTTCGAGCCGTTCATCGTCTATCTCTTCATCGCTGCGATCTACTTCGCGCTGTGCTATCCACTGTCGCTCTGGAGCCGCCGGCTCGAGCGCAAGGCTGGCACGGCGCCCACCGAGGCGAAAGCCAAGCTTGCCCATGACCCTCTCCTCGCCCAATCCTGAGCCCGCGCCCGCGCCGGTCGTCCGCCTGCACGACGTCCACAAGAGCTTCGGT
>NZ_JBFUIU010001366.1:0-1575 GCF_056401695.1 Variovorax sp. P4_D9 | reverse complement strand
GGCGCAGGAGGGCGAGTGGGGTCGTGTGCATGTTGTGAGCGATTATGTTCCTTCGCGCCAGTCTACTGACACGGACTCGATTGCGATAGGTCAGCCGCGCGCCGATACGAATCGGCCGAGAGGTTCAACATCATCTACGTTCGAACCTCGGATAGTGAAGTCGAGCCCTTGCCGCCCATTCTGCAAGATCTGCCGCGTTCGACAAGAAATCGGACGAACGGATATGCGAACCTGAACAGCTGTCTGCTGACTATGTTTCGCGTCGAGACGTTGATCGAAAGGCTTGACAAACCAGTCCCCATTGAGCCGCCGTTGGCCATCGGCAGCACTCAGCCGTTCAGCAACTTTGACGGAGTTCTGCTTCTCTTGATGCTGAAGGACCGCACCGGGCCGATTCTGTTGAAAAACTCAAAAGCCCAACGAGGCCCGCCAGGTTTTGCATGGCGGGTCTCGCGTGTTGCACCGATGGCCTTCGCGGGCATGTAGTGGGCCCGAGGCGCGATTTCTTGTTCGGGTGGTCGCGCGGGTCGCAGAACATTCGGTCAAGGGCTCATAGAGCGAAATCTTCCGCGCGAGGCGCCCGATTCCGAGTTTTTCAACAGGATCGGCCCGTTTCAGTCATTCACGAACGGTAGCTCTGGAGCGACCGATTGGGGCCCGACATGACCCGGAATCGCCGCCGGTGCCTTTCGAAAATATGCATATCAACGCGTTAGGATGCGCGAATGTGCAGCCACTACCAAATCAAAGGTCTTGCGCGGCTCGAGCGGAAGTATGGCGTCGTGCTGCCCCCGAACTGGGAGGCACCCAATGGTGGCCACATCTTCAAGCGCAACGAGGCGCCGTTCATCATCAACCTTGTCGGGCCGAACTTGGACTCGACAGCCGAGCGGGACTGCCTGACGGGAGAGTTCGGGCTGCTTCCCTCGCGCTCGGCAGTGCGGAACATCAAATACGACACGCTCAATGCCAAATCAGAGACCGCCGCTGGAAAATTCGCGTACGCGGTCCCATGGCACCGGCAACACTGCGTGATCCCGGCCGACTGCATCTACGAGCAGGACTGGCGCACTGGGCACTCGGTAAACACCCGCATCGCGCGCGTTGACGGGGAGCCGATGGGCCTGGCCGGCTTGTGGGACCGATGGGTCGATCGCAGCACAGGGGAGGTGGTGTTCAGCTTCACCATGCTCACGATCGACGCGACCACTCACCCGGTGATGACGAACTTCCATCGGCCGCGCAGCAAGGACAGGCGCATGGTCGTGATCCTGACGGAGGCGCTGTACGACCCGTGGCTGGCGGCGCCTGCCGACGAGTCGATGGAGTTCATGAAGCAGTATCCTGCGGAGCTGCTGGTAGCCACGCCTGAGCCGCTGCAACACGCGCCGCAGGCCCCGGCGGGGTCGGAGCCTGGACTGTACTGAGGATGGTCTAGGGGGTTCAACCCCTTTCTCCCGCATCGCCCAGGAACCCGCCTCGTGCTGGTTTCTTCGTAGGGTGCCACCTTGTATCGGGGCCGACGAACCGAGCCCCGATTGCTCCCGCCGGCCGGCTGGTCGATCGCGTTTGGCT
>NZ_JBFUIU010001365.1:0-1576 GCF_056401695.1 Variovorax sp. P4_D9 | reverse complement strand
GGCATACTCCTTGTTCATGCGCCTCAGCCAGTTCATCAGAAACAACATCGAACCGATCCTCGTCGATTGGGAAGCGTTTGCGCGGACCATGATCCCGCCTGCGGAGACCATGTCGGTGGTCGAGCTGCGCGACCATGCGCGCGAAATCCTGATCGCCATCGCCAACGAGATGGACACTACGCAATCCGAGACCGAGCGCGAAGCCAAATCCAAGGGCCTGGCGATGCGCGGAGCAACCCCGACCTTCGCCTCGGAGCACGGCGGCCTGCGCCAGCGCGTCGGTTTCGATCTTTCGCAGCTGGGAGCGGAGTATCGAGCACTGCGAGCCACGGTGCTGCGCCTCTGGATGGCCACCGTCGATGTCGTCGACGCGACGGTTCTCGAGGAGGTGATTCGATTCAACGAGAGCATTGATCAAGGGCTCGCCGAAGCGATGGTCACCTATTCGGAACGCGTCGCCAATTCCAGGGACACTTTCCTGGCGGTGCTGGGCCACGATCTTCGCAACCCGTTGAGCGCGCTCAGTTCGTGCGTCCGATTGCTTGGCTTGACGACGGAGGCGGCGGCACGCGAACGTACCCTGCGCATTGCCAGGCAAAGCATCGCCTCGATCAATGAGATGGTGACCGATCTTCTGGAATACACGCGCACCCGGCTGGGCCGCGGGATCGAGGTCAACCCTGAGGACGGCGATCTGGCCGCGCTGTCACGGGAAGTCTTTGACGAAGTGTCGGCGGCCTACCCGTCCCGCGCGCTACATGCGGAGATTCCCGATGCGCTGCGCCTCACTTTCGATGCCGCCCGGATGCGCCAAGTCTTGACCAATCTGATGGTCAACGCAGTGCAGCATGGTGACGCGGCCTTTCCCGTGCTGTTCCTGCTCACGCAAGACGCGAACCGTGTGACGCTGGCAGTAAGAAACAAGGGCGTGCCAATCCCACCGGACGCGATGCAGGTCATCTTCAATCCCCTGGTGCAGGTGACTGCCAAGGAGTCCGCGCCGCATGAGCGTCCAGCGACCAGTCTAGGGCTGGGCCTCTATATCGCGCGGGAGATCGTGGGTCGGCATGGCGGCAACATCGTCGTCACGTCATCGTTGGAAGAAGGCACCGCGTTCGCGGTGCAACTGCCCCGCTGATCATCCGGAAGGCGCGTCCCCGGCGGTGGGCGAGCTCGCGAGGCAAACATTGCAGGCAGAGGCTATCGCCCGGACAGAGGTCCGGCAAGCGATTCTTGGCGATTGGCGTCTCCGGCACGCCGCCGAAGCGTGGACGCGTTCAACCGCCCTGCCCTCTCTTGCAGACAATTGAACCCAATGCCGAAGATCGGCAAATTGCGCGGCCCCCCCGGACCGCCAGGTCGCGACATGCGGATGCAGCCATTCGCAGGCGATTCATGAGGGTCGTCCGTTGCCACCGCATCTGTCCGCTGTTGCCGAACTCGGACCTCCTCGGCGACTGAGGCGAAGGTCAAGTTCCGAAGGTAGACCGGCCGTTCGAGAAGAAAGGTGCCAACGCCTGCTGTCGTTAGCCGCCGCCAGTCGACGGGCCGAAGGCGAATGGCCGCAGTCTTGAAT
>NZ_JBFUIU010001364.1:0-1584 GCF_056401695.1 Variovorax sp. P4_D9 | reverse complement strand
CTGGCGAGGTGCCCAAGTTGAGCTTGCGCGCTGTCCTCTTCCTGGATAGCCTCATCTTTGTTGGCGCTGTGGCACTCTTCGCTTTTCTCACCATCAAGCTTGCATAGCCGCATCCAAGCAGGCCCCCCGCTTCCTGCCACTTGCGGACGTTCGACCTTGGCTTTTGAAGCGCGTGCGCACTGACGACAAGGTAGGCAACAATCGGCCAGGAGCGGGCGTTCGGACCTACCGCAGAATCCTGCCAAAAGAAGACATTCAATACGATGGCGCTGCCTTCGACAACCATCCGGAATACATTGATGCGAGCCATTTTCCTATGCCTTTGCCTRATGGCCGGGGCATCCGTGGCGGCGCAGGACATGCCACCTTGGCGGTCGTCGACACCCGAAGAGCAGCGCCTCGACGCTGCCGCATTCGAGGATTTCGACAAGGACATCGCCGAGAACCTCAGCGATGTCCAGAGCGTGGTTGTCGTCCTGCAAGGCCGCACGGTGTACGAGTACTACCGCGACGGCAACCCAGACGCGCTGCGCGACACCCAGTCGGTCACCAAGAGCGCCCTGGCCGTGCTGGTGGGCACTGCGTTGCAGCAGAGGAAGCTTGCGTCTCTGGACCAGCCGGTGATCGAACTCATGCCCGAATGGAAGTCGCTCAACCCCGATCCACGGGCGCAGGCCATTACGCTCCGGCACATGCTAGCGATGACCCCGGGCTTTGAAGCCAATGACAGCAGCGGCACGGCCGCGCCGCTGGCTCCGGCCGTGGCATGGGCCCGGCCTCTGGGCGCGGAGCCAGGCGAGCGGTTTTCCTACGACAACAGCGTGCCCGTCATGGTCTCGGCCATTCTCGAACGAGTGGGCGGGCGGCCGATTGCGGACCTAGCGCGCGACCAGCTCGTCGCGCCACTTGCCATGCGGGAGCCTACGTACGCGCGCAGCCTGGTGCACCTGCGTACGGTGGATATGGCCAAGCTAGGGTACCTGCTGCTGCAGGACGGCCGTTGGGCAGACCGGCCCCTGCTACCTGCCGGGTTCGCGGCCCAGGTCGTCAAGCCGCAAAGCGCGGGGGGGCCGCCTGTCGGACTACCCTATGGGCTGTTCTGGTGGGTGGCATCCGACAAGACCTTTTTCGCCAGCGGCTATGCAGGCCAAGCTATCTGGGTTCACGTGCCGCTGGGTCTGGTGGTCGCCGTGACATCCGTGGTGTCGCCACAGAGCCAACAGCGAGCGCAGGCTATCGGACTCGCTCGGGGGCGCATCTTCCAAGCCGTCCAGAAGAGGCTGGCCTCGGGTGGGAAGTGATCGGTTTTAGTCCAAAGCTCCGGGCCGCGACCGGCTACAGCCGGCCACAAGCCGCCCTTCGACTCGACCGTCCAGTTCGCGAACACCCTAAGCTCGACGGCGTTCGCGGACGCTAAAGTAGGTCGGCCAGCAACCGCCCCATCAAATTCGCCCAGTGCACCGGGTGGGTCGTTAGCGACGCGCCTTGAATCCCATGGTTTCACTTGGTATCATGGATATTGAAACTCCTCATCCCAGATGAGGAAAGATAAAACTCTATGGCTGCCAAGACGCAAACCGACCC
>NZ_JBFUIU010001363.1:0-1594 GCF_056401695.1 Variovorax sp. P4_D9 | reverse complement strand
ACCTGGGAGACAGTGGCGCCGGGCTCGGCCAGCAACTCGCAGGCCCGCTCGAAGCGCACCCGCTCGGCCAGCGTACGGAACTGCAGCTGTTCCTTCCTCAGATAGCGGTCGATCGAGCGCGGCGAGACGTTAATTCGCCGGGCCAGGTCATCCAGAGTAACCAGCCGGCCAGGCGACTCCTGCAGCAACATCGTTACGAAATCGCCCCAACCGGTCTCGCCGGTCGGCGGGCGCTTGCCGAGCGCAGTGCAGCGCTCGTCGACCTCGCGCACGACGCGCTCGTCGGCCATCGGCAAAGGGCGGTCCAGCAGATCGGCGCCCATCACCACCCGCACGCCAGGCAAGCCGCCTTCGTCGAAGTGAAAGCGCGCTGGCATCAGCGACAGATAGCGCACCGAATGCGTCGGCGGAGGCATCGAGAGATAGAAGTCATAGGGCGGCTCCTCGCCGCCCAGCATCAGGTGGACCTGATTCTGGTGAGCAACCGCCAGCGCCTCGTAGAAGAAGCGCAGCGTCTCCAAAGGCATCGCGGTCATTGGCGTGTAGACCGCCTCGCCGACGCCGGTGCCGATGCGCCGGTATCGCAACGTCACCGTCTCGGCCATCAAATGATAGTGGCGCGCGACCAGTCGCATGGCCTCATGCCAGTTGCGGCAGCTGAGCATGCCGTAGCCGAGCAGTTCGTGCGAATTCATCTTGATCAGACGGCCGATCTCGAAGCCAAGGTCGCAGCGCCCCGTCAGCCTGCGTGCCGCGCTGAGAAAAGCCTCAATCTCGGCCGGCACCAGGGTGGCGTCGCGCAGGACAAAGCGGTCTGCTTCGATGCCGGCCGTCTGCAGCAATAGCTTGACATTGACACCTTGCGAGCGCAGCAGATCGAGCAGCAGGATGAAGTAGCGCACCGGCACGCGGCGCTGCTGCGGCAAGCTCGGGCGCTTTGTCGGCGGCTGCTCGCTCATCGGTCAATCCGGAGGTGAATTCAGGTCACTGATGCTAGTCAATGGTGCGGGACGTGTCCATCAAGGATGGCCGCAATCTGCCCCGTCGCCGGCGGAACGGCGACGACAACCAAAACGCGGCTCGGCGTCGCACTGGATTGTGTCCACGAACAGACGGTGACTCTCGGGGCGATGGTCGTTGTGTGTCTTTTTAACGCGCGCTTCGATCCACTGCCACTTGGGGTAGTCGTACTTTTCTTGCCAATCGGTGCGCTTTGCTCTAAAAATTCCTTTTCCGACAATCACTTACGAAACCGGCGTTCCGCAGGACTTCGTCCCTTTCGTGCAAGTCGATGGAGAGCGCTCGATTTAAGGGGAATGGCACTTACTTTGGCTCGTACGCATGACCATGCTTCTCGACATGTCGGCGAGCCTGGGCGCGCGGCGCCTTCAACCAAGGGCACTGCTGTCCAAGACAGGCGAATCCGGCGGATGACATGCTGAACTGACGCGGGTTCCGGACGGCTTGTGTGTGGATTTCAGGATCGTGCCCCCATGGGTGCTGTCCAACATCAAGTGAATGCGAATGCGCCCTGGGGTGATTCATCGGGATCGGGCGGCGCTGTGAACGGCTCGTCGATCCACGCCATCAGATC
>NZ_JBFUIU010001362.1:0-1596 GCF_056401695.1 Variovorax sp. P4_D9 | reverse complement strand
GGCCGAGGCCCCGCCTCGAACGCTCGGAGACGGGCCGGTGCTGCCGCCTTCGATCTACGGTTCGATCGACCAGGGCATGCAGCACGAAACGGTGATGGACCTGGACCTCCGACCGCCATCGGCGGTTCCGCCCCCGGCCGACCCGCCGGCGCTGCTGCCCGACCTCGAGATGGACCTGGGCGCCTTCGACAAGACGGCCTACGAGACGATGCCGACGCCGCTCGAGCCGGTCAGGCCGCCGACGCCTTCGAACGATCCGCACGTGATCGATTTCGACCTCTTCGATCCGAGCACCGAGGCGGAAATCGCTCCGCGCCCGATCAAGCGCTGACGGCGAGCGCGCGACGCTGCGCCCGCTCCATCGTGACGCTCAGTGCAATCGCGAGCAGCACGGTTGCCAGGCCGACCCAGTTCATCCAGGCGATGGCGTCGTGGGCCAGAAGCCAGCCGCCGGCCGCCGCTCCCACCGCCTGGCCGACGTAGATGCCCGAGCTGTTCAGCGCTACCGAGCCCGATGCGAGAGTCGGCGACAGCGAGACCAATCGCGCCTGCTGGGCCGAATTGGTGGCGAAGCAACCCAAACCCCAGGGCACCAGGATCAGCGCAAGCGTGGCGAAGCTGATGGCCAACGGCCACAACAGCAGGCTCAGCGCGATCAGCACGCTGGTGACCAGCACCATGCGAGCCGCGCCGATGCGGTCGATGTAGCGGCTCACGACCATGTTGCCCAGCAGCCCGCAGGCGCCGAACCAGGCCCACAGCAGGCCCATCTGGGTCGCGTCTGCGCCCAGGCCCTGCCGCACGATCGGCGCGAAGTAGCTGAACAGCACGAATTGGCCGGCGCCCTGCAGCGCGGTCACCGAAACCACGCCCATCAGCAACGGGCTCCTCAAGACGCTGCCCCAAGCCGAGCGTGACAGCGCTGGAGGGCGGATGCCCGGGGGCAGCTTGAGCCAGATCCACGCTGCGCTGGCGACCGAAAGCAGGGCGATGACGCCAAAGGCCGCCCGCCAGCCGAAGTGCCCGCCGACCAGCGCGCCGATCGGCAACCCCAGCACCGAGGCCATGGACCAGCCGAGGAAGACGAAGGTGACGGCGCGGCCGCGCTGCTCGGTCGGCACTAGCAAGCCGGCACAGGCGGCTGCCTGCGCGGTGAAGACGGCAGGTGCGACCACGGTCAGCATGCGAACCGGCAATAAGCCGCCGAAGCTCGGCATCAACAGGGAGAGCAGGTGGCCGGCGGCATACCAGAGCATGGTCCAGGCGAGCAGCAGCCGGCGGTCCCAGCCCGCGACCAGCGCCGCCAGCAAGGGGGCGCCGAGGCACATCACGATCGCGCCCGCGGTGATCAGCTGGCCGGCCGTGGCAGCGCTGACCTGCAGCGACTGGCTGAGTTCGTTGAGCGTGCCGGGCACCACCATCACGCCGGTGCCGATGACGAAATTGCCTGCCAGCAGGGCCCACAGGGCAGCCGGCAGCGCAGTGCGCTTCAACGGCGGACCTGCAGCGCGCCGGGGTTGATGATGTTGGTCGGATTGCCCTTGATGAAGCTCACGACGTTGTCGAAAGCCTGGCCGAAGTACATCTCGTAGCTCT
>NZ_JBFUIU010001361.1:0-1596 GCF_056401695.1 Variovorax sp. P4_D9 | reverse complement strand
GGTGAAGGATGTTACTGAGCGACTCGGACCTGTTGATGTCCTCATCAACTCCGCCGGGGGCGCGAAGCGGGTAATACCTGCTGAACTAAATTCAAAGGCATGGCATGCAGCTATGAATGCGAAATTTTTTACGTACGTTCACGCGATGGACGCGGTAATTCCTTCGATGGTTCAACGAAGGAGCGGTGTCATCGTCAATATCATTGGAACGGGTGGAAAAGTTGCAAGCGCAATGCACCTTCCGGGTGGGGCTGCGAACTCCGCGCTAATGCTGGTCTCGTCCGGCCTAGCGAATGCATGGGGGGGCTCCGGGATCCGGGTGAACGCGATCAACCCTGGGGCGACGTATACCGATCGCGTGACCATGTCGCTCGAGACCGAGTCCCGCTTGACCGGCAAAGCGCCTGCCGACCTGTTGAAGGCCAACGAAGCCCGCATTCCGCTTGGCCGGTATGCACGGCCGGAGGAAGTGGCGAACACCGCCTTGTTTCTTGCCTCCGATGCAGCGAGCTATGTGACAGGTGCGCTGGTGACTATGGATGGTGCACTCACGCCCCTGGTTTCCTAGCGCCTGCAAGGCTGAACTAACAGGCCAGACAACTGTCAGCGGCCTTTAGAGGCCACTGACTCACAGAGCCGTACGCCAACGCACGTGGGCCTCGAAGGCTCATCGGGGGCGCACGCCTAAGTCATTGAATCGTCGGCCACTCGCGCCGGCGCTACATCCTTGGGGTCATATGAAAATTGGAGTTCCGGCGGAGGTGTTTCCGAGCGAAACCCGGGTTGCAGCCACGCCCGAGACAGTTAAGAAACTTATCGCCCAAGGCCATGTGGTGCGGGTGCAAACGGGCGCCGGCGTGGCCGCCAGCGTCACCGACGCCGCCTACCAGGCCGCCGGCGCCGAGATCACCGATGCCGCGGGCGCCTTCGGTGCCGACATCGTGCTCAAGGTGCGCAGCCCCGACGACCGCGAGATCGCGCTGATGAAACCGGGCACCGTCGTCATCGGCATGCTCAACCCCTTCGATGCCGCCGGSCTGCAGCGCCTGGCGACAGCAGGCCTGACCGCCTTCGCGCTCGAGGCCGCYCCGCGCACCACGCGCGCGCAGAGCATGGACGTGCTGTCGTCGCAGGCCAACATCGCCGGCTACAAGGCCGTCATGATCGCCGCCGACAAGTACCAGCGCTTCTTCCCGATGCTGATGACGGCTGCGGGCACCGTGAAGGCCGCCCGGGTCGTCATCCTCGGTGTCGGCGTGGCCGGCYTGCAGGCCATCGCCACSGCCAAGCGCYTGGGCGCGGTGATCGAGGCCTCCGACGTGCGACCTTCGGTCAAGGAGCAGATCGAGTCGCTGGGCGGCAAGTTCATCGAGGTGTCCTACGACACCGACGAGGAGCGCGAAGCCGCGGTCGGCGTCGGCGGCTACGCCAAGCCGATGCCCGCGAGCTGGCTGGCGAGGCAGCAGGTCGAGGTCGCCAAGCGCGTGGCGCTGGCCGACGTCGTGATCAGCACCGCGCTGATCCCGGGGCGCGCCGCGCCCACGCTCATCACCGAGGACATGGTCAAGTCGATGAAGCCGTGCTCGGTGATCGTGG
>NZ_JBFUIU010001360.1:0-1607 GCF_056401695.1 Variovorax sp. P4_D9 | reverse complement strand
GAATTGCTCAAAGCCATGGCCACGGCCGAAGTGAAAAGCCAGTTGCTTATGCTGGGCATGCAGGCCGGCGATCCCTTGCAGGGCATCGATGAACTGGACAAGCAGCTCCGGCGCGACAACGAACGCACTGGCCAGTTGTTGCGCTCGATCAACTACACGCCCTGACCCGACCTTGCCGAGCCCGTTTCGGCCCGGCCCTTCCTTTCCTTCTCACCGGCAGTTCATCATGCACTTTCTTGACGGACATCTGTTCCCCGAAAATCAGCAACCCCTGATCATCACCGCCGCGCCCTACGCGCCCTCGTGGATGCCCTCCGATTTTCCGGAGGACATTCCGGTCACGATGGAAGCGCAGATCCAGAAGGCGGTGGATTGCTACAACGCCGGCGCCACGGTGCTGCACCTGCACGTGCGCGAACTCGACGGCAAGGGCAGCAAGCGCCTGTCCAAGTTCAACGAACTGATCGCCGGCGTGCGCGCCCGCGTGCCCGAAATGATCATCCAGGTGGGCGGCTCGATCAGCTTCGCGCCCGAGACCGATGGTGCGGCGGCCAAGTGGCTCTCCGACGACACGCGCCACATGCTGGCCGAACTCGACCCCAAGCCCGACCAGGTCACGGTGACGATCAACACGTCACAAATGAACATCCTCGAGCAGTTCGACATCCGGGACATCAAGGGCACCTCAATGGAAGACCCCGACGTCTTCAATGCCTACAAGGAGATGACGGTGCCGGCCCAGCCGGGCTGGGCCGAGGAGCACATCCGCCGCCTTACCAAGGCCGGCATCCAGAGCGCCTTCCAGTGCTACAACATCAACAGCTTCGAATCTGTCGAGCGCCTGATGCGGCGCGGCATCTACAARGGCCCGCTGGTCATGAACTGGGTGGCGATCGGCGGTGGCATGGACGCACCGAATATCTACAACCTGGCCAACTTCGTGCGTGCCGCACCGGACGGCGCGGTRCTGACAGTGGAAAGCTCGGTTCTCAACGTGCTGCCCGTCAACATGATGGGCATCGCCATGGGCCTGCACGTGCGCACCGGCACCGAGGACAACCTCTGGAACCAGTCGCGCACCGCGAAGATCGGCACGGTGGCGCAGATCGAGCAGCTGGTGCGCATCTCGCGCGAGTTCGGCCGGCCCATCGCCACCGCCCAGCAGGCGCGCGAGATCAGCAAGATCGGCGTCTTCTACGACACGGTGGAAGAAAGCCTGCTGGCCAACGGCTTTGCGCCCAACCGCAACGGCGCCCAGCAGGGCTTCCTGCGCAAGGCGGCTTGAGGGCCAATGCCGAACCGCGAGGTCATCATCGCGTGGTGCCTCGTGATTCGCTCGGCGGCAGGGCATCGCAGTCGGTCTGGGAGCCGAAATGCAAACGTTCGCTCACTGAATCGCTCTCCCCCAAAAAGGCCGCGTAACCCGGGGCCCAAGCGCTACTCGGACAGGGGCAACCTCACCTAGACGACACCTAGATGTTGAGCTCGTCGTGCAGCGCCACGAATTCCTGAGCCAGCTTGTGACGCGGCTCAAGGTAGATCATCGGCGTGGCGTGTTGATGGCTCTCGCGAATCCTCACGGATTGCGAGAGATAGGAATTCAGGAC
>NZ_JBFUIU010001359.1:0-1608 GCF_056401695.1 Variovorax sp. P4_D9 | reverse complement strand
GACTCGGGCATCAGCGACACGAAATCCCAGAAAGTGTCGTGGGCACTGGCAGCCTGTGGCATCTGGTGATGCGGCTCGGGCTTCACCGCATGGACCAGGTCCGGGAACTTGATCGCGTCCTGGATGAAGAAGACCGGCATGTTGTTGCCGACCAGGTCCCAGTTGCCTTCGTCGGTGTAGAACTTGACCGCGAAGCCACGCACGTCGCGCGCCGTGTCCTTGGAGCCGCGTTCACCTGCCACGGTCGAGAAGCGTACGAAGACTGGCGTGATCTTGCCGGCCGCCTTGAATGGCGCAGCCTTGGTGTATTGGGTCAGCGGTTCGTAGCACTCGAAGAAGCCGTGCGCAGCCGATCCACGCGCATGCACGATGCGCTCGGGAATGCGCTCATGGTCAAAGTGCGTGATCTTCTCGCGCAGGATGAAGTCTTCCAGCATCGCCGGGCCGCGCGCGCCCGCCTTGAGCGAGTTCTGGTTGTCGGCAATGGCCACGCCCTGGTTGGTGGTCAGCACCTGCCCGCTGGAGTCCACCCGGACRCGATCGAGCGTGTCGATCGTGGCATTGACACCTTCGAGTGCCACGGTGCCGGTCTTGCCTGAGAAGTTCTGTTCGGAGAGCGTGCTGCCGGTGGGCAACTTCGAAGGAGGAGTCACGCTGGCGCCGACCGGCGGCGTCGGCGCATTCGCCTGCCCGTATTCCACGGGCTTGTTCGGGTTGGCCGGCATGCCGCTCGCGAGCGTCTGGGTGTCGATCGCCTTCTGGACGGGCGGGTCGCCTTTGCCCGCAGCGGGCGTGGCGGGCGTGGCGGGCGTGGCGGGACCACTGTCGGTGTTTCGTGCCGCGGCGCGTGCCGCATCGAGTTCGGCTGAAGGGGTGGGGGGTTTTTTGGTGGCCATGGCGGTCTCGTTCGGAGGGAGCGCGAGCGTAGGCGTCACTCAGTCCCCACATCTGTAGGAAATCGTCGCATCAGGTGGTCCTTATTCCAACCCCATGGCGCGAATTGCCAGGGGCCGCTATTGGGGTCCGATCTGGAACCGCTTGTGTGCGGGAACGCTTACGCCAGCCGCATGGTTTGCACGACAAGCGCGCGTTTCATGTCAGCGCCATCTTGAGGACTGTCACCGCCGCGAGCTCCACATGATTCATCCCATCTTTAAGACCATGTTGAAGCGTCCGGAGTTGGTGATGCGGCATTTGGCCAACTACGCGGACTTGCTCAGATGCGAGATGGCCGATGTCGGGAAGGGGCTGCTTGTCCAGGCATGTGCTGGCGTCCTCGCCGTCGTCTCGCTGCTACTGGCGCTTGGCCTCACCGGGATCGCGATCATGCTGGGCGTGCTGTATGGACGCTCTCACTGGGCGTTGGTGGCCGTGCCCGCGGTGCCCTGGCTCGGCGCGCTCGCGGGCGGCCTGCTGGCCAGCCGATCGAAGGTGGCAGAAGACGTTAGAGACGTGCGAGAGGAGGTCGAGCTCGATGTCAAGATTTTGCAACTTGCGAAGGAACTGAACGATGAGTGATACCGGCGAGGATCTCACTCCGAAGGCGAAACTGGCGCTGTCGCGCGGAGAGTTGTTATCGGCCAATCGCTGTACGCAGCCATTTGACCG
>NZ_JBFUIU010001358.1:0-1608 GCF_056401695.1 Variovorax sp. P4_D9 | reverse complement strand
TCCTGGGGGCCAACGACGTGGTGAACCCGGCCGCGCTCACCAAGGGCACGCCGATCTACGGCATGCCGATCCTGGAGGCCTACAAGGCCAAGACGGTGATCGTGAACAAGCGCAGCATGGCCGCGGGCTACGCGGGCCTGGACAACGAGCTCTTCTACATGGACAAGACCATGATGGTCTTCGGCGACGCCAAGAAGGTCGTCGAGGATATGGCGAAGGCGATCGAGTAGGGCGATGCATTCGTGAGTCTCCGACGTCAAGTTGATTGCCCCTAAAAAGGAGTTCCCGTGATCCTCGAAGTTGCCGAGTTCCACATCCGTCCTGGCGAGCCGCCTGCCTTCGAGCAGGCCATGACCCGGGCGCTGCAGACGATCACCGCCAAGGCCAAGGGGGTGATCGGCTACGCCTTCATGCGCTCTTCGGAATCGCCGCAGCGCTACATACTGCAAGTGACGTGGGAACGGTTGGAAGACCGGGTGGTGACCTACCGCCAGAGTCCTGAGCGCGAGCAATGGCGCGCTCTTGTCAGCCCCTTCTACGCCGAGCCTCCCGCCATGGAACACTTCTCCCTCGTGGCGCAGGCCTGAACCGCATTTCATTCATACGGAGGTCTTTCATGCCCTTTTTCCCTTCCCTGGCCGCAGACGCCGGACCGCCGAGCGTCTACACGCAATACCCAGAAATCTATGGCCCCTGGTCCACCATGAGCCAGGCCATGATGAACGGGCCGTCACCCCTGAGCCAGGGCGAACGCGAACTGGTTCTTTCCTACGCCGCGGCCGTGGCCGGCTGCGACTTCGTGGGAGTCGCGCACTCCGAGGTGGCCTACGAGTGGGGCATAGCGCACGGTTTGGTGGAACAGTTGGTCGCCGGCTTCGACGCGGCGCCGGTGGAGCCTCGGCTGAAGGCGCTGCTGGGCTTCGTGCGCAAGTTGGCCCTGACGCCCACGCAAGTCTCTCAAGCCGACGCCGACGCCGTGTTCCAGGCCGGCTGGGACGAACATGCGCTGCACGACGCCATCGCGATCACCGCACGCGCCGCCTTCATGCAACGGCTGGTGCAAGGCTTCGGCTTCGTGCCGCTGTCACGCGAGATTGCCGTCAAGCACGCGAAGAAGCGCGTGGAACGCGGCTACGTCAACCTGTATCCCGCATTTCGGGAACAGAAGTAGCGAGATTCACGGGACCACCAATCCCAAGGAGAAGCCGACCCCGGGCTACACCGATCCCAACGATCCGGTGAAGGGCCGCATGCCGCATTCGTCGCGAGGATGATCCTGATGAATCAGTCTGCCTTGATCCCGGCGGCCTTGATCACCCTGCCCCATTTTTCCTGTTCCGCCTGTTGCAGCACCGCCAGGCGCTCCGGCGGCCCGCCGACCGGCACGGCGCCGAGCTCCTTCAAGCGCTTCGCCACGGCGGGCCGCTTCAGCGCAGCGTCAACCTCGGCCGCCAGGCGCGCGACGATCTCCGGCGGCGTGGCCGCAGGCACGTACAGGGCGGCCCACGACGAAGCCTCGAACCCCTTCAGGTTCAAGGCTTCGGCAACGGTCGGCACATCAGGGTAGTCCGCCAGCCGCTCCCGCGTGGTGGTCGCGAGCATGCGCAC
>NZ_JBFUIU010001357.1:0-1611 GCF_056401695.1 Variovorax sp. P4_D9 | reverse complement strand
GCATACCCAGTTTCGGCCATCTTGAATATYGCAATCGGTGAGCTTGCCCGACGGCCCTGRSGCCCCGGCAGTCCAAAAGAGAACTTCACGGTGCGCCTTCAGCACGCGAAAGCGCACCCGATCGGCCGCGACGAGGCGGCCGCTGCAGCGCAGACCCTGCCAACTGCCCTGCCGGCACTTGACGGTGTAGACCGTGCGCTCGCCCTGCAGCGTGACCTTGTCGCTGATTAAGGCGACCCCGGCCGCGAACGCCGCACAAGCAACAACGAAGGAAAAGATTCGCATCGGTACATTTTTACTTCGTCCCGCCGGTTTTTGCAGACACTCACCTGCGCACCTCTCGACAGATTTAGAACGTCTTTGAGTAGCCCACCGTCAGGCCATGGGGAAGGATCTGGACGAAAAATGGCGTTTCATACCGAGTCGCCAAATAGCCCGTGGCAGTGCCGAGCGCCCATGCAGCGAGCACATCAGATTGCCAATGCGCTTGACTCTTCATGCGCGCGACACCGGTATAGAGAGGCAAGATTTCAAGCCCCCAAACCCAAGGATCTCGCGCGGCGTAGTTGACAATGATCGGCGTGACGAAGCTGGCCTGCAGCGCCACTTCCCCGCTCGGGAAGCTCTGGTTTCCCTTGCCTTTGAACCATGCATCTGGGCCCTCGCCCGTAATGGGCCGGGGCCTTCCTGTCGTGACCTTGAGCGCCTGGACCGCAACGGCCGACGCGATCGATGCATCGATGGTCTGCCACAGCGTATGTCCGAACTCATTGTCATTGCCGAGCCACACCGCGCCGACAAGCTCGAAAGCGACAACCCCGTATTCGAGAGCAAGTTGATCATTCCGCGCCCATATCCCGCTCTGGTCGAATCTCAGTGTGTGATCGATACCGAGTGGTCCACCTCCAGCATTGGCTGCACCTGCGCCGAGTCCGAGAACCAGCGCGAGGAATGCATGGCTGCATGTTGGCAGGGCTCGACTGAGATGCGTCTGCATCGCCTTCTCCCAGAGCGGGCACAGACCTTGGAGGTCGGAGGAGCCGTAACTCGGTTATGGTGAAGTGCGCCACTGAGCAGAGCCTGAATTTCCCACAGGGCTGGAGGGTCGGCTCGCGATCAGCGAGGTGCCGAACGTCGGGGGTCACACAGCCATAACAAACAGGGCGTACCCTTGGTTCAGATGGTCCGCTGGCGCTGGTAGAGGCGCTTCGGCAACCCGCTCACTGAGAGCGGGGCCTCGATGCCGGCGGCCCGTCGCAATTCATGGGGTGCGATGCCTGCCACTTTTGCAGGCACCGCGTGGCGACGCCCGGCTGGTGACGAGTTGCGACGAGGTGCGCATGCTTTTCCACAGGATTGTCCACTGCCACGGTGGAGAACTTTCCACTTACATTCGACGTCATTTCACGCGATGCCGCCGCGAAGTTGTGCWCATTTGTATTAGGTGTAGCGATGGGCATCCGGTCAGTTGCCTTTTTCGGTCGAGCCGGAAAGCAGGCGTCTGATCCGCACACTGAGTTTTGCCAGGCGGCCTCTGACAGTGGTCTCGGCCGCCGTCCGAGACCGGTGTGCTTCGCGTTCGTGGCGTAAAGCGGCATTGAGGGCCTTGAG
>NZ_JBFUIU010001356.1:0-1613 GCF_056401695.1 Variovorax sp. P4_D9 | reverse complement strand
GGCAGTGGCTGGTCGATGGCTTCGCGCTGGCGCCGCATCTGGAGAAGTCGATGTACATGCTGTCGACCGGCTCGAAGCGCAAGGTCTGGCTGGCGGCAGCGCTGGCCTCGAGTCGCCCGCTGCTGCTGCTCGACGAGCCGACCGGCGGCCTCGACGCCGCGTCGATCCGCTGCCTCTGGAGCGCCCTGTCGGAGCGCGCACAAGCCCGTGCCGTGGTGGTGGCGAGCGGGGAGCGCATCGATGCGCTGCCGCTGGCCGCGACGCTCGCGCTGCCGCTGCGCTGAGCGCTAGGGCAGCACCAGGTCAGCGGGTCCCTCGGCGAGGGGCGCGACATCCAGCATCGTGCCGCGGCAGTTGGCGGCACCGCAGTGGCACGGGTAGTCCGACGGCGACGAGCCGTCTTCGGCCGTGAGGCCATAGTCGATGAAGAGCTCGTCGCCGGCCTCGACCGGCAGCAGGGTCTGGAACTTGAGCACCAGCCGGCCCGCCTCGTCGTATTCCTCGACCGCCTCGCAGTTCGGATCGCAGGAGTGGTTCAGGTGGCGGGYCGCATTACCGCCCTTGCCGCCGTCGATGACCTCCTCGTTGGAGAGCATGAAGAGGTAGGTCAGTTGATCGTTCCACTTGCGAGCGGCGACCTCTTCGGCCGTGTAGCGGCGGCCCTCGTAGAGACCGAGCAGGGCGTTGGCGGGCAGGTCCCGGGTCGCGAATGCGCCCAGTCCGTGGACGCCGCTGGGGGATACACGCAGGCAGGGAGTGGAGGAGGCGGCGGATTTTCTGGCGGCGGTCATGGGGTGGAGCGGGATTCGTGCAGATGCGTGGTCACAGGCTCGCTGCGGCGGATCTGCATCGTACTCAAGAGCGGCAGCCAGGAAATAGAAGGTCACGCCCCGCCCCGCCCCGCGTTGCGTTCGACCGACAGGCTGCCGCCGTGCGACTCGAGGATCGAGCGGCACATGGCCAGCCCCATGCCCATGCCCAGGCCCTTGGCCTTGGTCGTGTAGAAGGGATCGAAGACCCGGTCGATGGGTTCCTTGTCGATGCCCGGGCCGGTGTCTCTGACCGCCAATCGAACCTGCCGCTCGGCATCCGGCGCGTGTGAATAAAGAAGAAATCGACGCATGAATCCACCCGAACCGACCGTGTTCGTCGTCGGCGACGACGCGGCCATCCGCAGCAGTATGGAACGCCTGATCTGCTCGGTGGGGTGGAAGGCCGAGACCTTCGCGGCGGCGGACGCCTTCCTCGAGCGCCTGCCGTTCGCGGGCACCGCCTGCCTGCTGCTCGATGTCCAGATGCCAGGCACCACGGGCATCGCCCTGCAGGACCTGATGTGCGAGCAGGCGTGGGATCTGCCGGTGGTCTTCCTGACCGGGCGAGGCGATGTCCCGACCTGTGCCGAGTCGATGAAGAAGGGCGCGGTCGACTTCCTGCTGAAGCCGGTCGACGACGAACTGCTGCTTGCCGCGCTGCGCCGCGGGCTCGACCGCCATGCCGCTCAGCGCGAGCGCGATGCGCAGCGCCACGGCCTGCAAGGCACGGCTCGACAGCGTCTCGCCGCGAGAGCGCCAGGTGATGGACGGCGTGCTCTGCGGCCGTCTCAACAAGCAGAT
>NZ_JBFUIU010001355.1:0-1615 GCF_056401695.1 Variovorax sp. P4_D9 | reverse complement strand
CCCCCAGCACCACGTCGCGGCCCGCCGCGTGTTCGCGCTGCGCCGCGCTCAGCATGGCCCAGGTCTTGCCGACGCCGGCACTGGCGCCGAAGTAGATGCGCAGCTTGCCGCGGCGCGCGCGTTCGTCCTCGGAGCGCAACTGGGCGAGCAGGGCGTCGGGGTCGGGGCGGGTGTCGTCGATCATGGAAAGGGTGCGGCGCTGGAGGTTATCTCATCGGCCGGTCCTTCGGCGCTTTCCGATGCGAGTGGCGCCGCGCGCTACCCGCTTCTCATTTCGCGGCATCGATCGGCAAGTTGAGCGCCAGCACGTTCACGCGCGGCTCGCCGAGCAGGCCCCACAGCGGCGCCTCGGTGTGGGCGTCGATCATCCCTTCGACGGCGTCCAGCGGCAGCTGGCGGATGCGCGCCACGCGCGGCGCCTGATAGCGCGCCGCGGCCGGACTGATGTGGGGGTCGAGCCCGCTGGCGGAACTCGTGACGAGGTCGACCGGCACCGGCGCCGTGTTGTCCGGATCGGCCGAGTGCAGTGCCTCGACGCGACCCTTGACCACATCGGTCAGCGCCGGATTGAGCGGCCCCTGGTTGGCACCGCTCGAAGCCCCCCCGTTGTATGGCATGGGAGCCGTGGCCGAGGGACGACCCCAGAAGTGCTTCGGATCGCTGAAGTTCTGGCCGATGAGCGTGGAGCCGACCGTCACGCCATCGCGCACGATGAGGCTGCCTGCGGCTTGCGCCGGAAAGACTGCCTGCGCGGCGCCCGTCACGACGAACGGGTAGACGATACCGGTAAGCGCACTGAGCAGCGCGAACAGTACGAGTGCGGGACGAAGTATGTTTGTCATGGTGAAAGTCCTCAGACCAGACCGACTGCAACCAGCAGCCAGTCAATGAGCTTGATTCCGACGAAGGGCACGATGAGGCCGCCCAGCCCGTAGATCGCGAGATTGCGCCGCAGCAGCGCGGCGGCGCCGACCGGCCGGTAGCGCACGCCCTTCAACGCCAAGGGGATCAGAAACACGATCACCAGCGCATTGAAGATCACCGCCGACAGGATGGCCGACGACGGGCTCGCAAGCCGCATGACGTTGAGCGCGCCGAGCTGCGGATAGGTCGAAATGAAGATCGCCGGAATGATCGCGAAGTACTTCGCCACGTCGTTCGCGATTGAAAAGGTGGTGAGCGAACCGCGGGTCATCAGCAGCGCCTTGCCGGTCTCGACCACCTCGAGCAGCTTGGTCGGGTTGGAGTCGAGGTCGACCATGTTGCCGGCCTCCTTCGCGGCCTGCGTGCCGCTGCCCATCGCCACCGCCACGTCGGCCTGCGCTAGCGCCGGCGCGTCGTTGGTGCCGTCGCCGGTCATGGCGACCAGCCGGCCCTCGGCCTGGTACTGGCGGATCAGCGCCAGCTTGTCCTCGGGCGTGGCCTCGGCCAGGAAATCGTCCACGCCGGCCTCGGCGGCGATGGCCGCCGCCGTCAGCTTGTTGTCGCCGGTGATCATCACGGTCTTGATGCCCATGCGGCGCAGTTCGCCGAAGCGCTCCTTGATGTCGGTCTTGACGATGTCCTTGAGCTCGACGATGCCGAGCACGCGGGCGCCTTCGGCCACCGCCAGCGG
>NZ_JBFUIU010001354.1:0-1619 GCF_056401695.1 Variovorax sp. P4_D9 | reverse complement strand
GGGCGGCACCACGCGCCTCTTGATGACTGACCTTGCCCTTGGAATCCGTATCCCATAGCCGAGCTCATGAGTTGGCTTGCCTTGGTTGATTGGCAAGCCAGTCCTGCTCGAACTGCATCGGGCTGACGTAGGCCAGCGTCGAGTGAAGTCGAGTGCGGTTGTACCAGAGAAGCCACGCAACGGTTTCGTCCTTGGCCTCGCGTCTGGTTTTGAAGCGTTTCCCGTGCAGCCGCTCCACTTTCAAAGACCCGAATAGGGTCTCGCTGCACGCGTTGGAGCGAGCAGGCAACTGCGCCGCATGGGAACGTTGAGCGCCGACCTTTTCGGGTGACGCATCCGCACCATCCATTGTTTGGCCAGGAGTTTGATCTGGTCATGCGCGGCGTGAACTGGCATGAGGACAGGGCCTGCTTCCATGACCGCGCTGGCCGTGTGCGCTCCTTGCCGGCGAGCTGGACTGACCTTGTCGCCGAGGATCCCTTCAACGCAGTGGCCGCCGGGCGAGCCGCGTTCCGGCTCCAGGAACTGCTCGATCTGGTGCAGCTCATCGGGAGATTGAAGCCATGAATCGATGTCTCCAATGTAAGGACAAATATGTTCATGTTGTAAAGATAATCATGTGCATCTCATTGATTGAGTCCAACCGCACCCGGTTGTATTGTTTCTTGCTGCCTTGCATTGTTCACCTTGAGATATTGATTGAATTGACTGGCAAGCTGATGAATTGCCTTGACATCGACGGCATTATGCTCATAATCATGTTTACAGTAGAAGACCGGTCAAATCTGAGGAGCTTGCATGCCAGAAGATCGAAGCAAGCAAGATGCCTTGCGCCAACACGCCACGCTCAACCCACGTCCTGCCGGCGTCACTCACTCGCTGTTCGCAACCAGCGAGTTCTTCGATCCCCACGACCTGTTGCAGGTCAAGTACGAGATGCTGCGGCTCGTCAGCGTCGACAAGCGCTCGATCAGCGAAGCGGCCAAGTCCTGCGGCTTCTCGCGTCCCTCGTTCTACCAAGCCCAGGCCGCCTTCGAGCAACACGGCTTGGCGGGCCTGATCGCGAGCAAGCCCGGACCGCGCGGCGCCCACAAGCTCACGCCGGTGGTGATGCAGTTCCTGACAGAGGCGCGCGCCGCCGACCCGGGCGTGCGGGCCGAGCACTTGGCCGCGTGGGTGCGCAAGCGCTTCGGTGTACAGGTCCATCCGCGCAGCATCGAACGGCAGCTGCTGCGCAAAAAAAACCGCGCTGAATTCGTCGTGCGCTTCGCCCTCGCGTGCGCCGCGCAACGATGGCCTGATCGCCCGCTATGAAGAACTGCGACGCCAGGTGCTCGGGCGCTCCGGCGCGCAGGGGCATGGCTTGGCGCTGCTCATGCGTCGCGGCGTGAGTGCCTGGATGCAGGCGTGGAGTCAGTGCGTGGCGCCGCCGCCAGTGACGGTGGTGCCGCTTGCGCCGGTGCAAGGGCCGGATGACCAAGGCATTTGCCCTGTGCAACTGCACACGGAGGTGGCGACGCTCTTGGCCAACATGGTTCTGTTCGCCCGTCAGGAGTTTCCCGCATGATGAACGATYCGCATCAGAAGGTGCAGGCCAGCCACCTCAAGCGTAATGCCTA
>NZ_JBFUIU010001353.1:0-1624 GCF_056401695.1 Variovorax sp. P4_D9 | reverse complement strand
ATGTACCCGAAGCCCGWCGGCAAGCTCGCCTTCGACCGCCTGAGTTCGGTGTTCGTCAGCAACACCAACCATGCCGAAGACCAGCCGGTGCATTTGACGCTCAAGGACGCCGAGGTGCCGGTGAACGAGAACCTCGCCCGCTATGCCGGCCCCGAGAGCCGCTACTGCCCGGCGGGCGTCTACGAATTCGTGAGCAGCGGCGACGGCGCCGAACGACTGCAGATCAATGCGCAGAACTGTCTGCGACATCAAGGATCCGACGCAGAACATCGTGTGGGTCGCGCCCGAGGGCGGTGGCGGCCCCAACTACGCCGGCATGTGACCAGGAGAACCGAACCATGAACGAACTGGGCGGCTACGACGTCGAGGACCTGCGTCCCGGCATGCACGCGACGTACTCGAAGACGATCACGGAAGCCGACATCGTGCTCTTCGCCGGCGTGTCCGGGGACAACAACGCCGTGCACACCAACGAGGAGTTCGCGCAGACCACGCCCTTCCGCGGGCGGATCGCGCATGGTTTCCTGACCGCGAGCGTGATCTCCGCCGCCGTCGCGAATCGCCTGCCCGGGCCGGGCACGGTGTATCTCGGCCAGCAATTGAAGTTCCGCGCGCCGGTGCGGCCTGGCGACACCGTCCACGCAACGGTGAGTGTGGTGAGCATCGACGAGGCCAGGGCGCGTGCCGTGCTGGCGACCACCTGCCGCGTCGGCGACACCGTCGTGATCGAGGGCGAAGCGTCGGTTATGACCACGTCTCTGACGCGCCGGCTGCCCCCCCGCGCAGCGCGCGAAGCGGCCGAAACAAACTGAGAGGACGATCCTGGCAAGCTGAATGTCTGCTTCAACTGAGGCTGGCAGACTGCCCCGAGCGCAAGTTCGCTGTATGTTGAAGCGGCCGTTCAACGCGATTTTGTTGGTCGCTGCATGGCACCTGCTATTGGAAGTCAAGTTTCGAGGTACACCGGTCGTGCACCGGCAAGGGTGCCAAAGTCAGCTTTCAGAAGTCGCCGCCATTCAGTTCGGAAACTCGAAGAGCCGCAACCAGTCCTGAGCACGCGTTCGAGCTTGGACTTCGAACTAGGACTGTCGGCCATCACCGGTCAGTCGCCCCTGACTCCGCTAAGGCGGGTTCCGACCTGATTGCAGACATTCGAAAGCGGACTGAATCAGGTCGTCGACTACCTCCAGCGGCATCAAGAACGTGTCGTAGATGAGGTATGGGGAGGCCGAGGCGCCCTTCGTGCGAAGGTCTTGGAGAGGCGGCGCTGCAGGACGGACGGTCAGTCGCCGACGATCTTTCGTTCCCGGATGACCTTGCCGAAGCGCTTTCCATCCTCCAGCGCCTTGTCGTGGAATTGCGCGGGTGTCATGGGTGCAGGCTCGCCTCCGAGAGCTGCGATGCGTTCTCGAGGGCCCGGTAGAGTCAGCGCGCGATTGATCTCTCGGTTCAGCCTCGTGATCACCTCCGCCGGCGTACCGACAGGCGCGTAAAAGCCAAAGATGGTGTCGGCGTCAAAGCCCTTCAGGCCGACCTCATCGAGAGTGGGTATGTCGGGGAAGAGTGGCGATCGCTTCGGGCTGCCCACTGCAAGGAGCTTGACCTTGCCGGCCTTGATGTGTGG
>NZ_JBFUIU010001352.1:0-1629 GCF_056401695.1 Variovorax sp. P4_D9 | reverse complement strand
CGGTACCCGAAGTGGACACGGTGCCCACCGAGAGCCTCGCCATTTTGTGCGTACTTGGCACTTCCGAGTCGATCTTCAAACGTGATTCCGTGGCCCTCGATCATCTTTTCCAGATCCGCAAGCGGGTTCTTTGGGTCGATGCCTGGCTTCAGGTGAAGTGACACTACCGCATGAACACGCTTCCCCTCGCCTTCCTTATCGCCTTCACCCGCACGACCAAATTCCCACTTTTCTGGCGCGCTTGCGTGCTTATCTTCCACGCGATCCGCTCGGCCGGCAGCGCCGATACGGAATGCTTCCGGAAATGCGTTGAGTATTGATTCGTCGAGCTCAAGAGTTTGCAGACMGGCCCACGTGAAGCCGATGTTGATGCAACTGTCAGCCTTTTTCGTAGTCCCATCGGCCAACTTGCTGAGGGATGGCGTGACCTGGAGTTCACGGATGAATTTCTTCGCGCTAGCCGCGTCTTGGAACTTGAGGTGATAGTGGAATGCTCGATCGGCTCCGAAGCCCTTCAGGACGTTGGCCTGCACGTCTTCCTGAGCAATATCGACCTTCGGGGCGATGGGCGCATGCGGAAGCTTCTTTGGCTTTCCTGTTCCCGCAATTTGGAGCACGGTGATTCCCGGATAGGAGGAAAAGAAGTAGGCCGGCTTCTGAAGGTGCGTCTTCACGTATTGCCAGAACCCGTGAGGATGCTTGCTCACCGGCAGCAGAGGGCGCCCCTTCATGTAGCCGATGATCATGGTGAACTCGCGGTCCAGTGCGGCCGCAAAGTCCATCACATAGTTATCCATGACGCCATCGAATTCCGTGACGATCAGGAGGAGGCTCCTCCCGCGAGGCTCGACCTGGCTCGGTGGAAGTAYAAGTGGCAAGAAGCGTGCGAAATGAACATAGTCTAATGACGCGAGTGCTTCGTCGATTCGAGCCTTGTTCTCTGGGGCTGCGAGACTCATCATCAAGTCCCTCAGCTTCAATGGATCGTCCAAATCCATCACCAGGTTGAAGGCCTCCCCGGCGCTCTTTTGCCGCGTGTGATCTTCGACATCGCTGACAGAACTGCTGGATCCGTGGCTGTCTTCCGGGTGCGACTTGAGGATGTCTACGACGGAAACTCCCTTGTACCCGGAGAAAAGTGAAGCCTCCATCTGCTCGCACTTTTCGACGTAGCGTAAGAAGTTGGATGGGAAATCGTCGGAAGGATTGGGTACCGGCCAGCCATTCATCTTTTCGAGAATCTGGCCCAAGTGGGCGGGGAGCGCGTTCGCAAAATCTGTCAGGAAGGATTTCTTTTCTCCGTCGTACTCCATGATGAATAGCACGACCCCACGTTCGCTCAGAGGCGGCCCCTGATCCTCCGGCGGCTGATCCTCCAGCGGCAGGATGCGCGCGTAGTGCACGCATCGCAGCCCGTTCAGGGCATCGTTCATGGCACCCTGCATTTTTGCAAGCCAACCATCCGGACTCTTCAGGTCCCCCAGCGTGCCAGGCTCCTTCAGCGTCATCATCAGGCTGAGGCCTTTGCCTGCATTGCTGTTTGCTTCGCCTGCCATGTTGCCCTCCATCCGTGGTTGGTCGAGGAGTTTCATCCTGACATGAATACTTCCGGACTACAACGCCATAGAG
>NZ_JBFUIU010001351.1:0-1643 GCF_056401695.1 Variovorax sp. P4_D9 | reverse complement strand
CCCTTGGCCGAGTCGACCATGGCCAGCTCGGGACGGTGCTCGTGGCAGGCGTGCAGGTCCTTGATGATCTGGTCGCGCTGCGAGGTCGRCAGACCGGCGATCTTGTCGTAGACGCTCGACAGGCCGTTGTTGACGTTGACGCCCAGTTCGTCGAACAGCTTGCCGTGCTTGGCGAAGGCGTCCTTGTAGAAGACCTTGACGGCGTGGCCGAAGACGATCGGGTGCGACACCTTCATCATGGTCGCCTTGACGTGCAGCGAGAACATCACGCCGGTCTCGCGGGCGTCTTCCATCTCGTCCTCGTAGAACTTGAGCAGCGCCTTCTTGCTCATGAACATGCTGTCGATGATCTCGCCTTCGAGCAGCGCCACCTTCTTCTTCAGCACGATGGTCTGGCCGCTCTTGGTGACCAGGTCCATCTGGACGTCGCGGGCCTTGGTGAGCGTCATGCTCTTCTCGCCGGCATAGAAGTCGCCGCCGTGCATGTGCGAGACGTGGGTGCGCGAGGCCGGACTCCACTTGCTCATCGAGTGCGGGTTCTTGCGTGCGTTGCGCTTCACCGCGGCGGGGGCGCGACGGTCGGAATTGCCTTCGCGCAGCACCGGGTTGACCGCGCTGCCCAGGGCCTTGGAGTAGCGCGCGAGCAGCGCCTTCTGTTCGTCGGTCTTGGGGTCTTCGGGATAGTCCGGGATCTTGTAGCCGCGCGCCTGCAGCTCCTTGATGGCCGCCACCAACTGGGGCACCGAGGCACTGATGTTGGGCAGCTTGATGATGTTGGTCTCGGGCAGTTGGGTCAGGCGGCCGAGCTCGGACAGGTTGTCGGGCACCCGCTGGTCGGGGGTCAGGAACTCGGGGAACTCGGCCAGTACGCGGGCTGCCACCGAGATGTCGCTGGCGGCGACATCGATCCCCGCCGGCGCGGCGAACGCTTGGATGACGGGCAGCAGCGAGGCCGTGGCCAGCAGCGGCGCCTCGTCGGTGAGGGTGTAGATGATCTTGGATTTAGCGTTAGCCATTGTGTGACCTCTGGTGCTTTGCGGATGTGCGGGTTGCCCGCGGCGGGCAGGGCCGCTGGCAGTCGTTTTTGACGCGCGTAAGTCTACTTGAGGGGTGTTTCGCCTCGTGGTAGACGGGTCGGGAGGCCGCGGACGCGCGTGTGCGCCGTGTCGCTGCACGGATCGTGCCGGTGCCGCCGGCCGAGATCAACTGCTGAACTGGATGCCCTGCGTTGAGTTCTGGCACCGGTTCTGGCTGGCGCTGCAGCTTTGCAGTGCCTTGTTCAGGCGCGGGCGGCAGTTCTTCTCGGAGGCGTTCTTGCAGAACTGGTAGTCGGCCCTGGCCGTCTGCTTGCAGGTGCTGTACTGGAGTTCGCAAGGCGTCTGGCTGCCGCCGTCGCCCTGGGCCGTGGCGAGGCCCGACAGGACGGCGAGGATCCAGGCGGCGGAGACGGGCGCGAGCTTGCTCATGACGAGGCCTTCCTCGGGAGTGCGGGAGTGCATCTTAGACCGGGCGCGCCGGTGCGCGAGCCCTTCAGCCCATCAGGCTCGGATTCCGGCGCGCCTCGTCGATCCGACGCTGGCGTATGGCCTCGCGGCATTGCCCGGACTGCGCGAGCTTCGGATCGGCGCACCGGTTGTTGATGC
>NZ_JBFUIU010001350.1:0-1646 GCF_056401695.1 Variovorax sp. P4_D9 | reverse complement strand
GGACGAGGCCGCGCTGCAGACGCTCGTCAGGCAGGGCGAGGCAACCGGGGCGACGCTGGTGGCCTCGATGCATGCGGTCGACCTGTCGCTGCGCTGGTTCCCGCGCATCGTCGGCATGCGTGACGGCCGGATCGTGTTCGACCGGCCGGTCGGCGAGGTCAGCGACGCGATGCTGTCGGCGCTCTATGCCAATGAGTCGGCGGCGCGGGAACTCGCGGCTTGACGACCACGCCGGCGCTGCGCGATCCGGCCGGCCGGCGCCGGCTGGTCGGCTGGCTGGCCGCGCTCGCAATCGCCTGGCCGCTGCTGCAGCTGTCCGAGTTCCATCCGTCGGTGCTGTTCGGCAGCGGGAACCTGCAGGTGATCGGCGGCTTCCTCGGCGGCTTCCTGCCGCCGGCCGCCGCACCGGACTTCCTGGCCCTGCTCGGCAAGGCGACGCTCGAGACGCTGGCGATGGCCACCGCCGGCACCGCGYTGGCTTTCCTGATCGGCGCGCCGCTGGGTTTCGTGACCACCCGCGCGCTTTCGCAGTCGCGCATCGGCCCGGGGCCGGGCCGCGTCCGGGCCGTCGCGCTGCGGCAGTCCGCGCGCTCGCTGCTGATGGTGCTGCGCGCGATCCCTGAAATCGTCTGGGCGCTGATCTTCGTGCGCGCACTCGGGCTCGGTCCGGCCGCCGGCGTGCTGGCGCTCGCGATCACCTACGGCGGCATGCTCGGCAAGGTCTACGCCGAGGTGCTCGAGTCGACCGACACCGCCCCCGCCCGGGTCCTGCTCGAAGGCGGCAGCAGCCGGCTCGCGGCATTGTTCTATGGGCTGCTGCCGAACTGCGCGCAGGAGCTGACCTCCTACACCGTCTACCGCTGGGAATGCGCGGTGCGGGCCTCGGTCGTGATGGGCTTCGTCGGCGCCGGCGGCCTGGGCCAGCTGATGGACCAGTCGATGAAGATGTTGAATGGCGGCGAGGCCAGCAGCATCCTGCTGGTGTTCCTGCTGCTGGTGCTCCTGGCGGATGCGTTGAGCAATGCGCTGCGGAGGCTGCTGGCATGAGCGTTTCCCTTGCGTCTTCGGCGACGCGCTGCCTGCGTTGCTGGGCGGCGACGGCCGGGGTGCTGGCGGCGGTGGCGGCCAGCTTCGTCTATCTGGCGATCGACTACCGCGCGCTGTTCACCGCCGAGTCGCTGCGGCTCATGGGCCGCTTCATTGTCGAGTTCTTCCCGCCGGATCTGTCGGCGGGCTTTCTTTCGAAGGCCGCGTGGGGCGCGCTGCAGACGCTGGCCGTGTCGGCGCTCGGCACGCTGCTGGCCGCGGCCGGCGGCGCGCTGCTGGCGCTTCCCGCCTCGGGCCGCTCGGGCCTCGTCGTGCAGGGCGTCACCCGTTTCGTGCTGAATTTCCTGCGCAGCGTGCCCGAGCTGGTGTGGGCCGCCCTGATGGTGCTGGCCGCCGGCATCGGACCCTTCGCCGGTACCCTGGCGCTGGCGCTGCATACCACCGGCGTGCTGGGCCGGCTGTTTGCCGAGAGCCTCGAGAATGCGCCGCGCGCGCCCGAGCAGGCCCTGCTCCTGAGCGGCTCGGGCGCGGCCGCCGCCTTCGGCTACGGCAGCCTGCCGCTGGTGCTGCCGCAATGGGTGGCCTACACGCTGTATCGT